>NZ_NSGT01000080.1:0-74208 GCF_009192905.1 Xanthomonas sp. LMG 12459 | reverse complement strand
TACGGGCGCGAAGCGCGCTCGACGCTTCGGAAACACGCAGCTTCGCCCTGGACGGACCTGCAAGTGAAGCGGTCGCGGCTGAAGCCGCGCCTACGCGGGATGTCCGGCGCCGACAGCGGCCGTTACTTGCTGCTGACGTACTTCTCGCGGCGGATGTGCTGCACCGGCAGGCCAGCCTCCTTCAGCGCATCGAAGCAGGCATCGACCATGTTCGGATTGCCGCACAGGTAGGCGATGTCGCCTTCGGCCTGCGGCGCGAACTCTCCCAGGAACTGCTGCACGTAGCCATGCCGCACATCCGCATGCGGCGCCTCCGGCAGCTCGCGCGAGAAGCACGGCACGAAGCGGAAACCGGGATGCGCATCGGCGAAGGCGCGGAACTCGTCGCCGTACAGCAGTTCGGCCGGCGTGCGCGCGCCCAGCAGCAACACCACCTCCACGCCGCGCTCGGCCATCGCCGCTTCCAGCAGCGGCAGCATCGAGCGGTACGGCGTGACGCCGGTGCCGGTGGCGATCAGCAGATAGCGACGGTTGCTGTCGCCCGGCTGCAGGCAGAAACGTCCGTACGGTCCGCTGGCGCAGACCTGCCCGCCGATCTCCAGGCCTTCGAACAGCGCGGTGGCCGCGCCGCCGGCGACGAAGCTGACCGCGATCTCCACGGTGGCATCGGCCGGTTGTGCCGGATCGTGACGCGTGGCCAGCGAGTAGCTGCGCTTGGTCGCGGTGCCATCGGCATAGTGGAAGTGCACCTGCACGAACTGGCCGGGCACGAACGGCAGGGGTTGGCCGTCATCGCGGACGAAGCGGTAGTGGCCGACGGCCGGGGCCAGCATGTGGCGGTCGACCAGTTTCAGCGGGAATTGGGCAGGCACGGAGATGCAACAGTCTGTGGCCGGGGGCGACCCCACGAGGTCTTCTATAATAACGGCTGCACTTCTCCTGCGCCGTCGATGCGGCGCGAAGGCCCGCCTTGACTCCCGCACCTGCCCTTTCTCCCCAGACGCCGGCGCCCGCCCTGCGCGTGCGCGACCTGCGCAAGACCTACGACAACGGCGTGCAGGCCCTGCACGGCGTGTCGCTGGACGTCCTGCCCGGCGACTTCTTCGCCCTGCTCGGCCCCAACGGCGCCGGCAAGTCGACCCTGATCGGCATCATCAGTTCGCTGGTCAACCTCAGCGCCGGCCAGGTCGAGGTGTTCGGCACCGACCTGAGCAGCCAGCGCAGCGCGGCGATGCGCCTGATCGGCCTGGTGCCGCAGGAAATCAACTTCAACCTGTTCGAGCAGCCCTTCGACATCCTGGTCAACTACGCCGGCTTCTACGGCATGCCGCGCGCCGAGGCCGAGCGCCTGGCCGAAGTGGAACTCAAGCGCGCGCACCTGTGGGAAAAGGCCCAGGTGATGAGCCGCACCCTGTCCGGCGGCATGAAGCGGCGGCTGATGATCGCCCGCGCGATGATGACCCGGCCGCGCCTGCTGATCCTGGACGAACCCACCGCCGGCGTGGACATCGAGATCCGCCGCGACATGTGGCGCGTGCTGCGCGAGATCAACGCCGCCGGCACCACCATCATCCTCACCACGCACTACCTGGAGGAAGCGGAGAGCCTGTGCCGCAACCTGGCGATCATCGACCGCGGCCGCATCGTCGAGCAGGGCCCGATGCGCGCCCTGCTGGCCAAGCTGGACGTGGAAGGCTTCCTGCTGGACATCGACGGCGAGTTGCCGGCGCAGCTGCCGGTGATCGAGGGCACCACCCTGCTCGCCCAGGACGCGCACACACTGGACCTGGACATGCCGCGGGCGATGGACCTCAACCGCGTGTTCGCCGCACTGGGCGACGCCGGCATCCGCGTGCGCTCCATGCGCACCAAGAGCAATCGCCTGGAGGAACTGTTCGTGCGCCTCACCGGCGAGCACCGCGATGCCGCTGCGGCCACGACCGGCACGGCCACGCCGTCCGCCACTCCCTGATGCCCCCACGGCGACGACCATGACCACCCAGACCAATTCCACCCTTCCCGTTTCCGACGCCACGCCCGCCCAGCGCAACTGGGTCGCGCTGGGCACCATCGTGCGCCGCGAGGTCAAGCGCATCCTGCGCATCTGGGGCCAGACCCTGGTGCCGCCGGCGATCACCATGACCCTGTACTTCCTGATCTTCGGCGGGCTCATCGGCTCGCGCGTGGGCGACATGGGCGGCTACAGCTACATGCAGTTCATCGTTCCCGGCCTGGTGATGATGAGCGTGATCCAGAACAGCTACGGCAACATCAGCTCCAGCTTCTTCGGCGCCAAGTTCGGCCGCCACGTCGAAGAACTGCTGGTCAGCCCGATGCCCAACTGGGTGATCCTGTGGGGCTACGTCGCCGGCGCGGTGCTGCGCGGACTGATGGTCGGCGTGATCGTGCTGATCATCGCCATGTTCTTCACCCCGGTGCGCATCCCGCACCCGCTGGTGACCCTGACCACGGTGTTGCTGGGCGCGACCATCTTCTCCCTGGCCGGCTTCATCAACGCGGTCTACGCGAAGAAGTTCGACGACGTGGCGATCGTGCCGACCTTCATCCTCACCCCACTGACCTACCTGGGCGGCGTGTTCTACTCGGTCAAGCTGCTGCCCGGCTGGGCCGAGGCCGCCACCCACGCCAACCCGATCTTCTACATGGTCAACGCCTTCCGCTACGGCCTGCTCGGCAGCAGCGACGTACCGGTGTGGGTGGCCTACAGCCTGATGCTGGGCTTCGTCGCGGTGCTGGCGGCGCTGGCGCTGTGGCTGCTGCGGCGCGGGGTGGGGTTGCGGAGCTGACGCGCCAGCGTCCTGAGCGCCCCACCTTCCAGGCGGCTGACGCCACCCAAGGCACGACGCCAGGCGTCGTCGCCACAGAGAACATCTTGCGTCGCCCAAGGGCTGCGCCAATACGGCACGGCGAGGACGGCGCACAGCCTCTCGCCATCGGTGCCAGTGCCCGGTAGGCGAATCGACGCGGAGCGCATCCAGCCCTTGCGCCACGTCAGCAAGCACTGAGGAGCGTCGCATCCGGCATGCCGGGACCTGAGTGCACCGTGCCCCCAATCGCCGCGTCGCGGCGGATACACGCCGCGCCCCGGATTGCAGCCTGTGTCATCCACCGGAATACCCGCTACGCATCACATGCGAATCCGACGGCGCGCGCGGCGCGAGTCCACCGAATTCACAATTGTATTTTCCGTACGGGATCGCACGCGTCCAAAGTTTGACTCGATAATGTGATGTGAACCTAGGTAAGCGCCAATTTATTAACGCGAGTTTTCTTGTGCCGGCAATAAGCCGACGCTACAGTGCACACGTCCGCTACACACCATCTCTTTACTGGACGTAAAGCGCGGGCCGGAGACCAGCTTCGTCTCCGTGAACGACTTCAATTAATGAACCCATGTCGCCACACGTTGCCGCGGGGCACGCTTGTGTGTTGCCGGTGATTGGGCGATCGAGCCAAGGAGAGGAATCAGATGAAGATCCAACGCAAGCCCATCCGCTTCGGCCGCAAGCAGCAAGGCCAAGGCATGACCGAGTACATCATCATCGTGGCTCTGATCGCGATCGCGGCGATCGGCGTGTTCACGTTCTTCGGCGGTACGGTCCGCGCACAGGTCGCCGGTATGGCGCAGGAATTGTCCGGCAAGGACGCGGACCAGATGATCCAGCGCGCCGGTACGCGCGCAGACAAGGCCCAGGGCCAGGCCGACAAGGACAAGGGTATGGCCGCCTACAACGGCAACAAGTAACGCCCTTGCCACCATCTGCCCGGCCATGGGCAGATGGTGGCCTGCTGCCGATCTCTCGCCAGAAGCCGTACGCAGGCTTCTGCAAAGTAGCTAGCAACCCAATTCCATGGAATCCGCAGGGTCCGACGCGTGCGTCGTGCCTTTGGCGGGGTATTGCCCGAAGGAAGCCGCATGGTGATCATCGCCGCCAATCCCTCGACCACGATGGTCGCACCAGCGACATCCTGTGTCCGTTCCAGGATGCAGGGGCAAGCCATGCCGATGGTGCTGGTATTCCTGATGGTGCTGTGCGTGGGCCTGCTGGTGACCTTCAACACCGGGCAAGTGGTTAGCAAGAAGGTCGAACTCACCAATGCAGCCGATGCCGCAGCCTACAGCATCGCCGTCGAGCAGGCGCGCGCACGCAATTTCGCCGCCTATCTGAATCGTGGACGCGTCGCCAACGAAGTGGCGATCGCGCAGATCGTGAGCCTGAACTCCTGGCTGACCATGGCCCACTCGACGTCCGTCCACTTCGAAGAGTTCGTCGAGGCCGCCGAAATCGTGCTGTTCTGGATTCCTCCACTCAGCAGGGTGTTGGACGGCATCCGTCGCGCGATGAAGCAGATCAACACTGCGCTTAAGGGTGTCAGGAGCAGCTTTATGGCTTTTGCCGACGGACAAATGGTCATTCTCGATCAAACGCTCGACCAGTCCTATGCGACAGCAGCCAATTTTGCCCTCGCCGACTTCGCCTCGGAGGCCAACGTCTTCGCCATGGCCAGCAAAGTGGTGAAAGACAATGTTCCCGACGCCGACCTGACCTTGGTCGGCAAAGGCGTGCTGGCGAAGAATGTTATTTCCGCAGGTGACCAACTCCAGAGCTATACGCCTGGCAAGCGAAAGGGCCTGAACAGCACCAACGTTGGCGGCGAGCGCTACCGCAACGTGGTCATGGCGTCGCGCGACACTTTCACCCGCGCGCGTAACGGCACGGCGCTTGGCGTGTTCAACAACAATGGCGGCACCGACATGGTCGAATACGATCGCTGGTCGGCCGTGGATACATTCCAGTTCAAGCTCTTCTTCTTCGAGTTCCCGCTTGGCTGGGGAGGAACCCAGGCGGTGGGAAACCGCATGCCGAGGTTCTTCGCCGGCATGAATAATGGGCGAGGGTGGAAATCGCCGTACGACAACCATACCTATGAGGCCTACAACGGAATCACTCGCACCGACATCGCCGGAACGCTCATCGAAGGCGACCCCGCGGTCAAGGAAAGCTTCAACCGCAGCAAGGCGTTTCTAAACAATTACAAGGTCGGCCTGAGCCCGGAGTACCGGGACGTAAAGGCTGCCTACTCGCAGCAGCCAGACGGCGCAAACGCCGGACCGATTTACACCGTCGAGGTCGGCACCGATGTCGACAAGGCCCGCACCAGTTCCGCGCTGAAGATCGGGAGTGGACGCATGCAGCTCAAGGACCAAGCCCGCGGCAACCAGTTGCGTGCGATGGCCAGCGCGCAGGTCTATTTCAACCGACCCCACGAACTCGCTGCTTTTAGGCGCTCGGTCTGGGGTAAGGGCGACAGCAAGTTCGAGAAAGGCAGCATGTTCAGCCCCTACTGGCAGGCTCGCCTGGTGGAAACGCCCGACTCCGACCGCGCGCTCCTGGTGGCTGCTCCATGATGTTCAAGCTCAATCCATTCCGCATCATGGCGCTTTCTTGCGTGGCATCTCTGGCGTTTATCGGCGGCTGCAAGTCGCACGATGCGACCGAGGGCAGCACGGGCGAGGAATCTTCGTCTTCTGTCAGCGGTGTCAAGTCGCTGCCTGCCCTCCACGCGATACTGACCTGGGAGTCGCTTCTGGGAGGGGAGAATCTGCAGCGCAAGAACTATCAGGCGAAGCTGGATGCCTGCCGTGGCTCGGGCATGCCGACCCGCGCGCTTTCGCCACAGGAGGAAGCCAAGCTGGGAACGGGCGAAATCGAGATCATGATCGATGCGCACCGCCAGTTCGCTCACCAAGTCAGCTGGACACTGGGTGCCGACGGCGACAGCGGACAGACAGCATGCCTGATCAAGCTTGAGGAACACACGGACAAAGATACCGTCGAAGACGCCGACGGCATGTACATGGCGATTGACAGCAGCACACGTGCCCAGGACCGCCAGACCTTTCAGGCCGCCGGCTGGACACTGACGGGCGAAGGCCAGGTCAAGGGCCAACCCTGCACTCGCTGGCAGAACGGCAAGCAGGAGGTCTGCATGTGGTCTGGTGGAAGCAAGTGGGGCTTTTCCGAATCGCCCGCCGATGCAGCCGGCTGCACGATAGACGCCGTGGGCGTCTACCTACAGGCCATTCCGCTGGAGGCCAAGCCGCTACGGGGCGGCAACGGTTGCGTGCTGCAGGTCAAGTCATTCAGCCTCGGCAGCGGTCTGATTCCTTCCAACGTGGCGGGTGGGAAGGAAGAAAACTAGGAGACGCAGGATGAAGACGACGCTCTTTGCACCAGCGCGCAGGATGCGCGGACAGGGGATGGTGGAGCTGGCGGTCTGTGCCGCCGTGCTGGTGCCGCTGTTTCTGCTGATCCCGGTCGTCGCCAAGTTGGGACACAGCAAGCAGATGGCGATGCAGGCGGCCCGCAATGCAGCCTGGGAAGCGAGCGTGGCCAGAAATTACCAGCCACCCAGCCGTGCAGCTCTACAGAGCAAGGCATTGGACCGCAATTTCGCCGACGCCGATGCGCCGATCACCAGTCGTGCGTCCGGTGTCAGCGGCGGGTCCTTCTCCGACCAGATGCTCAATACCTTCTCGAACCAGAAGCTGCTGGAAAAGCGCGACCTGTCGATCACGCGTACAGCCAACAAGGGCTCGCCCGGCTACGTCGACGACGCAGCCAATGTGCTGCCGAAGAACTATTTCGACAACGCCTTCCCGCCAAATAGGAACGGCTACGTCACGGCGGAAGTGACGCTGAACTATCGCGATCTGAAAACCACAGATGGTCGACCCGCGCGCTACCTCGAACCGTTGGACAACCTCAACCTGGTCGATAAGCGTCATCAGACCCTGCTGACCGATGCCTGGAATGCCTCTGGCCCACGCAGCGGTGCGCGCAGCGTCATTGCCACCGTCCGACCGTTGGCGCCGGCCTCCTACTTCCAGGGCCTGGATCCCCTCATCGATACGCTGAAGCCATTGAAGCCGATTCTGCCGATGGTGGGTTCTCTCGGCGATCTGGAGATTGGCACCATCGAACCGGATGTCGTTCCTGCCGACAAGCTGGCCGACTACCCGCTGAAGCCGAGTAAGCCATGAACGCAGGGGTCTCCCACCGCATGCTTGCTGGCGGACTCTACGCACTCCTGTCCGGTTTTGTTGCGGAACCGGCGCATGCGCTGGACTGGCCGGAAGTGCCGGTCCCCGATCAGGCCACGGGCGAGATCGTGTCCGATCACATGCTCTACAACGGCATTGCGATGCGCGCCAGCCGCTTTCGCGTCGCCCAGTCACCGCAACAGATCGAGCAGTTCTACCGCAAGCAATGGGGCAACACCGTGGTGGCCACGCCGATGGGCAACAAGACCGTGCTTGGACACATGACCAGGGACGGCTACTACATCACGGTGGAGTTGAGTGGAGACACCACGCGCACACAGGGGCAGATCGGGGTGATGGAACTGCCAAAAAAAGATCTCCCCGCCGATGGGGTCGGCAAGGGCTTCGGCCGACTGCCCGACACCCAGGTCGCCGAGGACATCGTCTACATGGACACCCCGCGTCATGTCAGGACGTTGAGCATGCTCAACCAGTACACACCGCTGCAAAACCAGCAGTACTACTCACGGTACTTCGCCGGGCAGGGCTATGCCCGCGACGACTCGTCATCGGCGTGTACGGCAAGCAGTCCGCATTGCGTTTCCCGCTTCACCCGGCGGGACGAGCGCGTCACCGTCACCTCGAGCCGGGAAAAGACCGGCACCGTGATCGTGGCGGTGGTCGAATGAACGCGCCTCCGCTGCTCGGCCGACGCCTGCAGCGCGGCCAGTCCACGATCGAATATACCGTGGTCGTCATGGCGCTAGTGATCGTGCTGATCGCCAAGCCCGACGTGATCACCGAGGTGGTGACAGCCCTGAAAGATCTCTATGCCGCCTTCGTCTACGCCATCTCGGCGTCCGACGTGCTGGTTGATTCCCTTCCTTCGCGATGACCTGCCGACGGCGCATCTTCAATGCAGAAACCCAAACTCAGCAAGAACGTTCTTTTCATCCTGATCGCAGTGGTCATGGCCGGCCTTGCGGCCTTCATCGCGGTCAGCTACATCCGCACCACAGTCGCCGAACGCACTCAGGACAACCGGCCGATGGTCGACGTCGCGGTGCCGGTGAACGATCTGCCGCAGGGTGCCATCCTGCAAGGCGGCGATCTGGCCCTGCGTACGATCCCGGCCGAATTCGCGCCGGCCGATGCAGTCACGCCTGACAACCACACCCAGTTCGAAGGCAGGATGCTGCGCGCACCAGCACGCGGCGGTGCGCCCTTGAGCGCCAGCGCCCTGGTTCCGCTATACGACCAGTTCTCGCGGCTGATTCCCAAAGGCAAGGTTGCCTACACGATGAGTGTCGACGAGAACAATTCGATTTCGGGCATGATCGCGCCGGGCGACATGATCGACATCTTCTTCGTCAAGGACGCCACCACAGGGGGCAACGGTGGCCAGGGCACGGGCGCGCAGGTGTTCCCGCTGCTGCAGAAGATCAAGGTGCTGGCGGCCGGCAGCCGCATCGGCGAGGCACAGGCTCCGAAGGAAGGTGAGGAAGCGAACACGTCTGCCGGTTTCTCCAGCGTCACCCTGGAGCTGGATCAATACCAGGCCAAGCAGCTGGCCGTTGCGTCCAAGGTTGGGGCCGTGCGCGTGCTGCTGCGCGAGATCAAAGACACATCGCCAGGCGCGGCAACGGGTATGAGCGAGAGTCAATTGTTGCGGTCGCTGGGATCAGGCGATTCGGCGAACACGGGCAGCGGAAGCAGCCGCGTTGAGTTCATCATTGGCGGAAAGGGTTAAGCATGACGCAAGCAACACGTTGCAGGAGCAAGGCCGGAACATCGGCGCCATGGTTGGCCGGCTTGCTGCTGGCAGGCATTGGGGGATGGAACGCATCGGCACAACAGACCCCACCCCCTGCCGCTGCGGCAAGGCCGGCCGCGCAGGCCGCTGTGCCAGCGGCCGGGCAGCCAGCGGAAGCTCCATCGGCGGAACAGGCGCGGCTGATGGCTCAAGGGCGTCAGGTCGACCAGTTCAAGCAGTCGGTCGAATCGCAGATCCAGGAACTGGGCAACAGCGGCTCATCATCGGGCGGCGGCGGCGCCCTGGCAGGCGACAAGAAACCCTCCGTCGCTCCGCTGATCCAGTCCTCGCAAAGCATCTATGCCGGCGAAGCGGTGGTGCGGCGCGTACCCGGGGCCTTGCGCCGCATCGCGGTCGGCGACGGCGACGTGCTAAGCGTTTTCTCGGTTGGAAAATCCGAACTTGTCATGATCGGGACCAAGCCCGGCGACACCAACGTGCACCTGTGGATGGCCGACGGCAGCCAGCGCGACGTCAACGTGACGGTGAGCGGCAGCAAGTCCGAGGGCGCTGCGGACACCGTGCGCGAGCTGTTGGGCAATACACCGGGCCTCGCCGTGCGGGCCATCGGCGCCAACGTGGTGATTTCCGGCAACGATGTCGACGCCGCGACCACGGCAAAGATCCAGGCGCTGCAGAAGATCTATCCGCAGGTGCTGAACTTCGCCGGCGCCGACCCGGTGGGCATGCGGCCGATGGTGCAGATGGATGTGTCGATCATGGAGTTCAACAAGAACTCGGTCGAAGATCTGGGCATCCGCTGGGACAGCACCATCGATGGTCCGATCGGCGGCCTGATCCGCGACGTGACCACGAACAATTACTTCCGCGTGCTGCCGCAGAACAACCAGACCTTCCAGGACATCAAGGATCAGCTGCCTACCAAGCTGCCCGGGCCGCAGGGTTACTTCGGCATTGCCACCACCATCGCCTCGAAGATCAACCTGCTGATGAGCCGCGGCAAGGCGTGGGTGCTGGCGCAGCCCAAGCTGAGCGCCAAGAGCGGCAGCAACGCGACCTTCCTGGTCGGTGGCGAAGTGCCGATCGTGGTGCCGTCGATCCTCGGCCAGACCCAGATCGAGTACAAGGAATACGGCATCCGCCTCAACATCAACCCGACGGTCAACTCGTCCAATCAGGTGAATACCTCGATCATGGCCGAGGTCAGCCGGATCGATCCGTCGGTGTCGGTGCAGGGCGTTCCCGGCTTCCTGACCCGGCGCGTGGAGACCGAGCTGAACGTCAATGCCGGCCAGACCATCGTCATCTCCGGTCTGCTCGATCGGGAAGCCTCCAAGGCCGTGGACAAGCTGCCGCTGCTGGGCGACATCCCGATCCTCGGCAAACTGTTCCGCTCCGATGGCTTCCGCGGCAACAAGACCGAACTGGTGATCTTCGTGACCCCGCGCATCGTCAGCCCGACCTCGCCGGAGAACCTGCAGGATCTGCAGCGTGCCGAAGGTATCGAGAAGGAGCTGCAGAACGAAATCAGTCCGCGGCAAGACAAGTTGATCAAGTAACCCACCCCACGGAGCGCAAGGTTCACCGCCATGTTCACAGTGCTGATCAATACGCCAGGAGGCGACACGCGCCAGGTCAAGTGCATGCACCGCGAGTGCGGCATCGGCCGTGCCGATGCCAATCTGGTGATGCTGCAGGGCTGGAACATCGCCGGCAAGCACGCCACCCTGCTGCGCGAGGACGAGGGCGTGTTCATCCTGCCGCTGGGCGGGCGCGAGCCAATCACGCTCAACGGCAAGGTGGTGCTGGCCAAGCAGGGGCCGATCGACGGCAAGGACGAGATCCGCATCGGCCAGTACATGCTGAAGGTCAGCGGCGACGATGCACGCATCGTCCGACAGACGCCCGCCGCCAACGACGGCGCGGCAGTCAGGGCCTCAGAAGCGCCCGCAGCAGCAACCGACGCAACGCCCGAGCGCAAGCCGGCCGCACCCGCCGCGACCGACATGGTGGTGGCCGGGCCGCCGCCGTCGGATATCGCCACCTGGCGTACCAAGTTGCACATGGCGCTGGTACGGCAGATGGACCTGCGACGCATGGACGTGCGCAGCATGGACGACAGCGCGCTGCGCGACAGCACCATCAACCTGATCGACGACATCCTCAAGCGCGAGTTCAGCGATCTGCCGGCCGACATCAGCCCGCGCAGACTGGCCAAGCAGGTGCTGGACGAGGCGATCGGACTGGGGCCGCTGGAAGACCTGATCGACGATCCGACCGTCACCGAAATCATGGTCAATTCGCACGACGACATCTTCATCGAGCGTGCCGGGCGCATCCAGAAGTCCGAGGTGGTGTTCTCCAACGAACGTGCCTGCCTGGCCGCGATCGAACGCATCGTTACGCCCCTGGGGCGGCGTATCGACGAAAGTTCGCCGCTGGTCGACGCGCGCCTCAAGGACGGCTCCCGCGTCAACGCGGTGATCCCGCCGGTGGCCCTGCGCGGACCGAGCATCAGCATCCGCAAGTTCGCTACACGCCGCCTGATGGGCGAGGATCTGCTCAAGTTCGGCTCGCTGAATCAGGCGATGCTGGACTTCCTGATCATGGCCGTACGCGAGCGCCGCAACATCGTGGTGTCCGGCGGTACCGGCTCGGGCAAGACCACCCTGCTGAACATCCTGTCGAACTTCATCCCGGACGGCGACCGCGTGGTCACCATCGAGGATGCGGCGGAACTGAAACTGGTTCAACCCAACCTGGTGGCGCTGGAAGCCCGCCCGCCCAACATGGAGGGCAAGGGCCAGATCACCATCCGCGACCTGGTCAAGAACGCGCTGCGCATGCGTCCGGATCGCATCGTGGTCGGCGAGTGCCGCGGCGGCGAATGCCTGGACATGCTGCAGGCGATGAACACCGGCCACGAAGGCTCGCTGACCACCGCGCATGCCAACAATCCGCGCGAGACGCTCTCGCGCCTGGAGGTGATGGTGATGATGGCCGGCATGGAGCTGCCGATGACGGTGGTGCGCGAGCAGATCGCGTCGGCGGTCAACCTGATCGTGCACCAGCGCCGCTACCCCTGCGGCTCGCGCAAGGTCAGCCACATCACCGAAATCACCGGCATCGAAAGCGGCACCATCCAGATGCAGGACCTGTTCCTGTTCAAGCCCACCACCTACCACGGCCCCGACGGCAAGGTCGCCGGCAACTTCGTCGCGACTGGCGCCGTGCCCGAGTTCTACGAGGAACTCGCCGAACGCGGCGTGTCGGTGGATCTGGGCATCTTCCGCAACCAGGGAAGCGCACGCTGATGGCACTGTGGCTGATCGCCTTGCTGGTGTTCGCCGGGACCGTGACGGCCTTCCTGCTGATCGCGCGCTCCAGCGAGCAGTTCCTGAAGCGCTACCGCGAAAGCTTCATGGATCAGGCCCGCATGAACCTGGCGGACATGTTCCTGTTCCTGGATCCGGCCCAGGTCTACATGATCAGCGCCGTGGTGATGGTTGTCATTCCACTGATCATCTGGATGCTGACCGGCAGCCTGATCATTGCGGTGCTGGTCGGCATCTTCCTGCTCTTTGCGCCGCGCAAGATCTACGCCTTCCTGCGCAAGCGCCGGCTGGAGCAGATACAGGAACAACTTCCCGACGCGCTGCAGATGCTGTCCAGCAGTCTGCGCGCCGGCGTCGGCTTCGCGCCGGCGATGGAAGTACTGGTTCATGACGGTCAACCGCCACTGGCGCAGGAACTGGCGCTGGTGCTGCGTGAGCAACACATGGGCCTTCGCGCCGAAGAGGCGATGGAAAACTTCAGCAAGCGCGTCCCCATCACCGATGCCGAGTTGTTCGTCTCGGCGGTCAACATTTCGCGCGAGGTCGGCGGCAATCTGGCGGAGACCTTGGCGACCCTGGCCGAGACGCTGCGCCGGCGACTGACCATGGAGAAGAAGGTGAAAGCGCTGACCGCGCAGGGCCGCCTGCAGGGCATCGTCATGGCGATGCTGCCGGTGTTCCTGATCGGCTATCTCAGCCTGATGTACAGCGAAACCATGCAGCCGATGTTCCATAGCTGGCATGGCTGGTTGGTGATCACCATCTGCCTGGTCATGGAGTATCTGGGCTACCGCCTCTGCAAGAAGATCATGACGATCGACGTATGACCTGGATGCTCGCCCTCGTCGCGCTTCTTGCCGCCGGCGCCGTGGCGCTGGTGGTCATCGGCACGCGCGGGGTGATCCGCGAAGTCGAGCTGGAAGACCGTACCTACTACGACCCGCTGCCGCGACTGATGCAGTTGATGTGGCCGCTGGTGACGGTACTGACCCGGCGCATCGCCCCGCGCCTGAGTGTGGCGCAACTGGAACAGACCCACCGCCAGTTGCAGGCGGCCGGCCAGGACTACACGCTGACGCCGGAAGAGTTCTATGGTTTGCGCATGGCCAGTGCGCTGGTGGTGATCGCCTTCTTCCTGCTGTGCACCGGCATGCTCGGCCACCTGGGCATCGGCTCGGGCCTGATGTGCCTGCTGTTCGGCGGCGTGCTGGGCTGGCTGTATCCCGCGTTGTGGCTGGGCGAGCGGCGCAAGGTGCGACAAAAGACCGTGGTGCGCGACCTGCCGGTCTACCTGGATTTCATCACCATGTCGGTCGAGGCCGGCCTGAACGTCACCGGCGGCATCGAGCAGGCGGTCGCCAAGGGACCGTCCGGTGCGCTGTCGCAGGAGTTCTCGCGCATGCTGCGCGACCTGCGCGCCGGTCTGCCTCGCGCCGAGGCGCTGCGGCGCATGGCCGAGCGCATGGACATCGCGCAGATCACCAGCTTCACCAGCGCGCTGATCCAGGCCGACAAGGTCGGCGCCAACCTCAGCGACACCTTGCGCGCACAGGCCAACCAGCGCCGCGAGGAGCGCTTCCTGCGCGCCGAGAAGCTGGCGCTGGAAGCACCGGTGAAGATGATGCTGCCGCTGGTGATGTTCTTCTTCCCGCTGATCTTCCTGTTCCTGGGCTACTTCATCTACTTGAAGATGCTGCAGGAGGGCATCCTGTGAAGCGCGGATGCATCGAGCGCAGCGCCGGCATCCCGATCCCGCAGGTGTGGGCGGCGGATACCTGGTGGTCGCGCGCACGCGGGCTGCTGGCGCGCCCGGCATTGGCCACGGACGGCTCGGAGGCCTTGCTGATCCGCCCCTGCGCCAGCGTGCATACCATCGGCATGGGCTATCCGCTGGATCTGGTGTTCCTGGGCCACGACGATGCGGTGCTGGAATGGCGCGAGAACGTCAAGCCGTATCGCACGGCACTGTGCCGACGCGCCGCGGCGACCATCGAGTTCCATGGCGGTGCGCTGGACCGCCTGCAACCACAACGCGGCGAACACTGGCACTGGCGCGCCACCGCGCCGACGCCTTCCTCTAGCGGAGCCATGTCATGAAAGCACGCGTCCGCGCCCTGCGCAGCCGCTCGTCGATGCGCGGCCAATCCATGGTGGAACTGGTGATCATCACGCCGGTGCTGCTGTTCCTGTTGCTCGCCGTCATCCAGGCGGTGCTGCTGTACCGCATGAAGTCCACGCTCGATTACGCCGCGCTGATGGCGGCGCGCGCGGGTGCGGTCAGCGGGGTGGATCGCATGGAGATGCGCAAGGGCTTCGCCAAGGGCATGATGCCGCTGTATGCCCACGACACCGGCCAGGCTGCGGTCGAGATGGCGTACGCCAAGGCCTTCGCCGACCTCACCCTGCACGGCCGCATCACCGTCATCAATCCCACGCGCGCCGCGTGGAGCAACTTCCGCGAACGCCAGTACAACGGCCAGTACGCGTTGCCCAACGACACGCTCGCCTACCGCAGCGACGCGGTCGGCAGCAGTGGTGTCAATGTGCAGGACGCGAACATCCTCAAGATCAAGGTGGTCTACGACGCGCCCTTGGTCGTTCCCTTCGTCGGCTGGGTACTTGGCGGGAAGTCGCAGTACCTGAAGGCCGGCACGTTCGAATCCTCTCCGCTGCAGCCACTCACCAATCGCCTGTCCATCGAAAGCTACGCCATCGTACGCATGCAGTCGCCCATCTACACGCAGGGCAACCTGGACAAGTGATGCATCGGTGCGCACTGCTGGCTTGCGCTGCGGTACTGTGCCAGGCCGCTCTCGGCGAGGTACACGCCGAAGACGCTGCATTCTCTGGCGTCGCCCAGGTGACGACCAACGAGCTCGGCGGCCTGAGCCGGATCCAGCCGCGCGGCGCGGCGCAGCCGGCGATGGTGTTCTTTCGCGACGACGCGTTGCGGATCCAGTTCCAAGATGCCAGCGGTCGGTCGTATGCGCTGATCCTGGCGAAAGATGCACCCACCGGTTGGATCGTCGGCCAGCAGGGCGGCGCGATGCCCGTTCCCGGGATGCGCTGGCCGCTACGCTTCGATCCGGAGCACCCCTGCGCGGGTCTTGGCATGTTCGCCGATTGCCAGCGTGGCGACAGCGGCCTGCGCGCGGGCCGCGACGCGGTGCAATGGCGGTACCGCCTGGCCAACCCGGATGGGCCCGGCAGGACCCGGCAAGGCACGATGTGGCTGGACCGCGAGACCGGCCTGGTGCTCGCCTATCGCGGCAAGACCGGGCTGGAACAGCAACAGCAATGGGACATCCAACGCGTCGACTACGGCCCGCAGCCGGATGCGCTGTTCCAGCCACCCGACCTGACGCACTGATCGCGCTTCTGCTGCGACTCAAACCTGTGTCGCCCATTGTTGGTCGACGCGGGTTCATGGTTCTGCAGCAAGATCGGCCGATCGCGCCGTTACACTAGTTTGGTTCGTCCCCCGACAAGGAGTATCTCTGTGAAAAGAGCAGTAGCGGCGACGTTGGCCCTGGCCGTCATCGCAAGTCTGAGCGCCTGCAAGAAGCACGAGCAAGCCGCACATCCCGACGATCAGGCGACGGCCCCCGCGGCGACCGCCAGCGGCGCGCAGGAAACTCCCGCGGCCCAGTCCCCCGCCAGTACGGCATTCGATCCTGCCAGCCTGCCGGTGTCCGACGTCCCACTGGGAGATTTCCCCTACATCGCGCTGCCCACCGGCTATGTCACCGGCAGCACGCCGGACGTCGCGGACTTCGACCAGGTGCCGTTCTGGACCGGCGATCGCCTGCAGCCGGTCGAGGGCAAGGTCTGGTCGGCGCACATCGATGCGGCACAGGGCAAGACCTTCTCCGATCTGGAACTGGAACGCAATATCGAATCCGTTGTCACCGCACTCGGCGGCAAGAAGATCTTCGACGGCAAGCTCCCTGAAGCGGCCACGCAGAAAATCAAAGAGTGGCCACGCAATATCGCAAGCAAGTACAACAGCGGCCTTGGCGATGTCTGGAACAACCCGGCACAGGTCTTCGTCGTGCATCGCGCCGACCGCGATATCTGGATTCACCTGTGCAGCTACCAGTTCGGTGGCGGCCTGCTGATCGCCGAGACCAAGCCGCTGCAGGTCACCGCCAGCCTGCTGCCGGCCAGCGAACTGAAGACGCAGATCGACAAGACCGGCAAGGTCGCGCTGCACGTCAACTTCGCCACCGACAAGACCGACATCCTGCCCGATTCGCAGCCGCAGATCGCGCAGGTCGTGCAGTTGCTCAAGCAGGACGCCGCGTTGAAGCTGGCCGTCAACGGCTATACCGACGGCACCGGCGATGCGGCGCACAACAAGACCCTGTCGGAGGGACGCGCCAAGGCGGTGGTCGCCGCGCTGATCGCTCAGGGCATCGAGGCATCACGCCTGACCGCAGCCGGCTTCGGCGACGCCGACCCGGTGGCGGACAATGCGACCGAGCAGGGCAAATCGCAGAACCGCCGCGTCGAGCTGGTGAAGAAGAGCTGAGCCGCACCGGGTACCGCTGCATGCGGTCACCCTGATGCGTGCGGGTCGCGGTGCGGCGCAACGGCATGGCCGATTGCGCCGCATCGTCGACAGGACCGCACGCGCGCCCGCTTGCCGGCATGCGTTCCCGCAATCGGATGCCTTCCACTCCATGGCGATCCACGTCTCATGCGTATCCTGATTCTCGGAGCCGGCGCGACCGGCGGTTATTTCGGCGGACGCCTGGCCCAGGCCGGCGTCGATGTCAGCTTTCTGGTGCGACCACCACGGGCCGCACGCCTGCAACGCGATGGGTTGCGCATCCGCAGCCCGCGCGGCGACGCGGCGATCGCGGTGAGCACGCTCACCGCCGAGACGCTGCACAGCGCGGCACAGGCGCGGCCGTTCGATCTGGTGCTGCTGAGCTGCAAGGCCTACGACCTGGAAAGTTCGCTGGACGCGGTGGCGCCGGCGGTCCACGACGGCACCAGCGTGCTGCCGATCCTTAACGGCCTGCGCCACTACCGGGCGCTGGATGCGCGCTTCGGTGTGGAGCGGGTCATCGGTGGGCTGTGTTTCATCAGCGCGGTGCTGGATGCCGACGGCGCGATCCAGCATCTGGCCAAGCCGGCCTCGCTGACCTTCGGCGAGCGCGACGGCCGCGGTGCCGACAGCGCGCGCGTGTGCGCCCTGGCCGAGGCCTGCGCGCAGGCCGACGTGGACCATCTGGCCACGCCGCGGATCGCGCAAGAGCAATGGATCAAGTACACCTTCCTCACCGCGCTGGCCGCGGCCACCTGCCTGATGCGTGCGCCGATCGGGCGTATCGTCGCCAGCGACGAGGGGGTGACGCTGGTGCGCGGCCTGTATGCCGAGTGCACGGCGGTGGCCGCGGCGGCCGGCGAACCGGTGCCGGAGGCAGCGGAGGCCAGCGCGCTGCAATTGCTGACCCAGCCGGGTTCGCCGATGAAGGCCTCGATGCTGCGCGACCTGGAAGCCGGGCAACGGGTGGAAGCGCAGCAGATCGTCGGCGACATGCTGCTCCGCGCGCGTACCGCCGGGCATGCGGCACCGCTGCTGATGGCCGCCTACTGCCACCTGCAGGCGTACCAGGCCGGTCTGCCCGCGCGCTGAGGTTTGCCGCGGAAAGCCGGTGCCGCGCGCAGCGCACCCCTGTCTTGCGCACGCCCGCCACGGTGCTCCGGGCAATGCCGTATCCGCGCCGTCCCAAGGGCGGCGCTGCATCTTCGCGCGCCGCTGACGCGCCTGGCGCCTATGCTCGCCCACCATACAGGGGGCAAGCGACGGGCACGTGCATGGAAAAACTGTTCCGCGGCGGGCATTTCCTCATCATCCTGCTGTTCCTGCTGTGCGCGGCCGGGCTGATCTGCATGGCCGTGCTCGAGCTATGGCATGGCCTGACCCCGGGCGGCGAATTGGTGGTGCGCGACCGCTTCAATGTGGTGCTGGAAGCGATCGGGCTGCTCACCGTAGCGCTGGTGACCCTGGAACTGGGCCAGACCATCTACGAGGAGGAGGTGCAGCGCGACGTCAAGGTCAGTGGTCCGACCCGGGTGCGTCGCTACCTGTCGCGGTTCTTCGTGGTCATCGTCATCGCCCTGGCGATCGAGACCCTGGTATCGATCTTCGAACTGATGCACGACGATCCGTCCAAGCTGCCCTACGCGTCTGCCGTGGGCCTGTGCGCGGCGCTGCTGCTGGTCGCCTGGGGCGTGTTCGTCAAGCTCAACCGCAGTGCCGAGGAACTGGAGCCGGAAGCCATGGCGGAAGCCAAGCGCGAGGACGCGCAGGTCGATTGAGAGGCGGTAGTGCCGCCAATGGCGTTACCTGCGCAGCAGCGGCTTCACCCGCGACGAATGCAGACTAAAGCCGACTGACACCGTCACGCGTCGGGACTGAAGTCCCTCCCACAAGAAAATGCCATCCCACTCCGTCCAGGATCTCCACCGGCGCATCGGCCGGCACGGTCGCGCAGAGGATCGGCATGGCCACCGGACCATCGGCAACGACGGGTTGACCGGTCGCGGCTGAAGCCGCTCCCACAAAAGACGCGTACAGCCAAGCGCGCTTTTACGGATCCCCAATCCCCAATCACGAATCCCCAAACACGAAACCCGCCGCGCCAACGTACTCAGCCCGGCATCGGCAAGCGGAAAAACGTCCGCGCGGCCGCGGTGCTGGCGGCGGCGACCGTCGCCACATCTTCGCCGCGGTCGCGTGCCAGCTCCTCGACGATGTGCGCCAGGAACGCCGGTTCGTTGCGGCGGTCCTTCGGCGTCGGCTTGAGCGTGCGCGGCAGCAGGTACGGTGCATCGGTCTCGATCATCAGCCGCTCGGCGGGAACGTACTTCACCAGCTCGCGCAGATGCGCGCCGCGGCGCTCGTCGCACAGCCAGCCGGTGATGCCGATGTACCAGTCGCGATCCAGGTAGTCGAACAGTTCCTCGCGGCTGCCGGTGAAGCAATGCACCACCGCCGGGCCGAGCGTGCCGTCGAACTGGCGCATCAGCGCCATGAAGTCGGCATGGGCGTCGCGCTGGTGCAGGAACAGCGGCTTGCCGGTGTCCACCGCCAGTTGCAGTTGCCGCTCGAACGCGCGGTGCTGCGCCGGCCGCGGGGAGAAACCGCGGAAGTAGTCCAGGCCGCACTCGCCCACCGCCACCACTTCGGCATGCGCATGCAGCGCGCGCAGTTCGGCGTCGCACTCGGCGGTGTACTCCACTGCGTGGTGGGGATGCACGCCGGCGGTGGCGTACAACACGCCCGGATGCTGCTGCGCCAGTTGCAGCGCCAGCGGCGAGTGCTCGCGGCTGGCGCCGGTGACCACCAGTTGCGCGACGCCGGCGGCGCGGGCGCGCTGCAGCACGGCGTCGCGGTCGCGGTCGAAGGACTCGTGGGTGAGGTTGGCGCCGATGTCGATCAGGGTCATGCGGTTGCGCGGGAATCAGCTGGGACAGCGGCCAATTGTACGGGCCATGCGCCCACCGCCGCTCCCCGGCGGCGCGGCGGCACCGTATCCTTTGCCGATGACGTCCGCCGTGTTTCCGATCGATCCGCTGCTGCCGCAACTGCGCGACAGCCTCGCCGCCCATCCGCGCCTGGTGCTGGAAGCCCCGCCCGGCGCCGGCAAGACCACCCAGGTGCCGCCGGCGCTGCTCGACGCGCCCTGGCTGCAGGGCCGGCGCATCGTGATGCTGGAGCCGCGCCGGGTCGCCGCGCGCAGCGCCGCCGCCTTCATGGCCCGGCAGCGCGGCGAGACGCCGGGCGAAACCGTGGGCTACCGCATCCGCTTCGAGAACAAGGTGTCCGCGCGTACCCGCATCGAGGTGGTCACCGAGGGCATCCTGACCCGCATGCTGCAGGACGACCCGATGCTTGAGGGCGTCGGCGCGCTGCTGTTCGACGAGTTCCACGAGCGCCACCTGGCCGCAGACCTGGGCCTGGCGCTGGCCCTGGACGTGCAGGCGCAGGTGCGCGAAGACCTGCGCATCGTGGTGATGTCGGCCACGCTGGACGGCGAGCGGCTGGCGCAGTTCCTCGACGCGCCGCGACTGTCCAGCGCCGGGCGCAGCTTCCCGGTGGAGATCGCGCACTTTCCCGCGCGGCGCGAGGAATCGCTGGAGGCGCAGACCCGGCGCGCGGTCGAGCACGCGCTGCAGCAGCACCCGGGCGACGTGCTGGTGTTCCTGCCCGGGCAGCGCGAGATCGGGCGGGTACAGGCGGCGCTGGAAGCGGCGGGGGTTGGCGGTGGTGCGGCGGGTGTTGCTCCAGCAGGTGCCGCGTCCGGCTCTACCCCAGCCGGCACCGCCTCCGGCGTACCCTCATCCGGCGCTGCGCGCCACCTTCTCCCGGGGGGAGAAGGTGGCGGAGTGGAGGTCCTGCCGCTGCATGGCGAGTTGCCGGTGGAGCAGCAGACCAAGGTGTTGCAGCCGGATCCGCAGGGGCGGCGGCGCGTGGTGCTGGCGACCAACGTCGCCGAGTCCTCGGTGACGCTGCCCGGGGTGCGCGTGGTGATCGACGCCGGGCTGGCGCGGGAGCCGCACTACGATCCCAACAGCGGCTTCTCGCGGCTGGACGTGACCGCCATCGCCCAGGCCTCGGCCGATCAGCGCGCCGGCCGCGCTGGCCGTGTCGCCAGCGGCTGGGCCTACCGGCTGTGGCCGCAATCGCAACGCCTGGAGGCGCAACGCCGCGCCGAGATCCTGCAGGTGGAACTGGCCGGGCTGGCGCTGGAACTGGCCGCTTGGGGCAGCGATGGGCTGCGCTTCGTCGATCCGCCACCGCCCGGCGCGCTGGCCGCCGCCCGCGAGCTGCTGCAGCGGCTGGGCGCGCTCGGTCCGAACGGGACCATCACCGCCAGCGGCCGGCGCATGCTCGCGCTGGGCACGCATCCGCGACTGGCGGCGATGCTCCTAGCCGCTGGCGATGCGCGCGCACATGCACTGGCCTGCGACCTCGCCGCGCTGATCGAAGCGCGCGATCCGCTACGCCAGGGCGGCGATGCGCTGGCCGCGCGCTGGCGCGCCCTGGCCGCATTTCGCCGCGGCCGCGTGCCGCACGACGCCAACCGCGGCGCGCTGGCGGCGATCGATGCCGCCGCCAAGCAGTGGCGACGGCGCCTGCGCAGCGACGCCGCCGCGCCGGACAGCGTGGAGGCGCACGAACTCGGCGATCTGCTGGCGCACGCCTTTCCCGACCGCGTCGGCACGCGTCACCCCAGCGATCCGCTGCGCTACCAGCTGGCCAATGGCCGCAGCGTGCGCTTGTTCGACAACAGCGACCTGCGCGGCGAGCCCTGGCTGGTCGCCACCGAGCTGCGCCACGAGGCCAAGGACGCGTTGCTGCTGCGCGCCGCACCGGTGGACGAGCGCTACCTGCGCGCGCAGTTTCCGCAGCGCTTCGCACAGGAAGACGTGGTGCGTTGGGACCCGGAACGGCGCGCGCTCACGGCGCTGCGCGAAACTCGTTTCGATCGCATCGTGCTCGACAGCCGCCCCGCCGGCCGGGTCGAGCCGGCGCAGGCAGCCGCGGCGCTGACCGACGCGGTGCGCGAATTGGGGCTGCAGACGCTGCCCTGGAGCGAGAACCTGTCGCAATGGCGCGCACGGGTGGCGGGACTGCGCCAGTGGATGCCGGAACTGGAGCTGCCGGACCTGGGCGATGCCGCGCTGCTGGCCAGCCTCGACGACTGGCTGCGCCCGGCCTTCGCCGGCAAGACCCGGCTCGATGCGCTGAGCGAGGACGAGCTGGGCGAGGCGCTGAAGGCGCGGCTGCCGTGGGACCGCCGCCAGGCCATCGACCGCCATGCCCCGGTGCGCATCGCGGTGCCCTCAGGCATGGAACGGCGCATCGACTACAGCCTGGACCATGCCGGGCAGCCGCAGCCGCCGGTGCTGGCGGTCAAGCTGCAGGAACTGTTCGGCCTGGCCGACACCCCGCGCATCGCCGACGGCCGCGTGCCGCTGCTGCTGCACCTGCTCTCCCCCGGCGGGCGGCCGCTGCAGGTCACCCAGGACCTGCGCAACTTCTGGTCCAGCACCTATCCGGAAGTGAAGAAGGAAATGAAGGGTCGCTACCCGCGCCACCCGTGGCCGGACGACCCCTGGACCGCCACCGCCAGCCATCGCGCCAAGCCGCGTGGCACCTAGCGGGTCTGGCGCACCGCATTCAGCGGGCAGACGAATCCGCGGCGCTGCGCTAACGCCCCGTATACGGTACGAGGGCGACACTGCAGCCCTTCATTCCTGCCAGTAGGGGACGCCCATGAGCAAGCTGACCATCATCACCGATCGCGCCCTGGATCTCGCCAGCCACGCCGGCGACAGCCTCAAGCACTTCGGCCCGCAGGCGAACAAGTGGCTGCAGTCGGGCAAGGCGATGGGCGCGCTCAAGGCGGGCGCAGCGATGGGTGCAGTGAAGACCGGCTCCAAGGTCGCGCGCACCGCCGTGCGCCGCAACCCGGCCATCGCGATCGCCGCTGCCGCCGTGGGTGTGGGTCTGCTCGGCTACGCCATCTACCGCAAGCGCCAGCGCGACAAGGGCGCGCCGATCGAAGGCAATGCGCAGCGCATCGAAGCGGCCAACAAGCGCGGCAACGTGGGTGCGCGCCGCAGCGCCGCCAGCACCCGCGGCACGCGCCGCAATGCCGCAGCGCAGGACGCCACCGAAGAGTGAGATCCGCGCACTGCCGCTGACGGCAGCTGCCGCATGAAACGCAGCGACCGGGAGACATCCCGGTCGCTTTTTTTATGGTTCGCCGCGCCTCTGCTTTTCCAACGTACGCGTCATTCGGCACAACACGCACTACAGCGCGCGCCAGGCCCCCGGCGCCAACCCGTCCAGGCGGTGCGCGCCCATCGCCGCACGCACCAGGCGCAGGGTCGGCAGGCCGACCGCGGCAGTCATCCGCCGCACCTGGCGATTGCGGCCTTCGCGCAGCACGATCTGCAACCAGGCATCGGGCACGCTCTTGCGGAAGCGCACCGGGGGATCGCGCGGCCACAGCGATGGCGGCGCGTCCAGCAACGTCACCTCGGCCCGCGCGGTCGGGCCATCGTTCAACAGCACGCCGTCGCGCAGGCGCTGCACCTGCTCCGGTTGCGGCGCGCCTTCCACCTGCACCCAGTAGGTCTTGGGCTGCTTGTGCCGCGGATCGGTCAGACGGTGCGCCAATGCGCCATCGTCGGTCAGCAGCAGCAGGCCCTCGCTGTCATAGTCCAGGCGCCCGGCCGCGTACACGTCGGCGGGCAGGCCGAACTCGGCCAGGGTGCGCCGCGGTGGCGTGCTGCGGTCGGTGAACTGGCACAGCACGTTGAAGGGCTTGTTGAAGGCGATCAGCATCGACGGGAACGGCGGCGGGCCTGCGCCGCACGGCGCGGCGCAGGCATTGTCCCATGCGTCCGCGCCGCGCCGCTCGTGCGCCGGCTCAGCGCTTGACGAACTTTAAGGTCATCCGGTCGCTCTCGCCGATCGCCTGGTACTTGGCGTCGTCGGCGGCCTCGTGCTGGTTGCTCGGCGGCAGTGTCCATACGCCGCCCGGATAATCCTTGGTGTCGCGCGGATTGGCGTTGAGCTCGCTCTTGCCGGCCAGCTTGAAACCGGCCGCCTCGGCCATGGCGATCACCTGCGCCTGACCGACATAGCCGCTCTTGTCGTCGGCCGGCACGTCGGCCTTGGCGCGGTGCTCGACCACGCCGAGCACGCCGCCGGGCTTGAGCACGTTGTAGAAGCCCTTGAACATGCCCTCGGCCTGGCCGGCCATGCGCCAGTTGTGCACGTTGCGGAAGGTCAGCACCAGATCGGCCGAGCCGGGCGGGCCGAACACCGGTGCGTTCGGCGCATACGCGACGATGCGCGCGTGGTCGTACTGCGCCGGCGCCGCGGCGAACTTCTGCTCCAGGCCGGCGCGCGCCTTCTGCTGGTAGTCGCGGCCGCGCCCTTCCGGCACGGCGGCCGGATCCACCACCGCAGCGATGTACTGGCCGTGCTCGCGCAGGTACGGCGCCAGGATCTCCGCGTACCAGCCGCCGCCCGGGGTGACCTCGATCACCGTCTGGGTCGGCTTGATGCCAAAGAACGCCAGGGTCTGGCCGGGATGGCGATAAGCGTCGCGGGCGACGTTGGCGCGGTCGCGCCAGCTGCCGTTGATCGCCGCCTGCAGGGACGCGTCCGGCGCCGGCAGGGTCGCGGTGTCGGCAGGCTTGATCGCCTGCGCGGCAGGGGCGAGCAAGGCGGTGGCGACGGCCAGAGTACAGGCGCAGGCGAGCGAGGTTCGAAGCGTCATGGCAGGCATCCGCAAGAGGAGGTGGGGCGAGCCTAGCATGCGGCCCGACAAGCCCGAATGTTGCGCTCCCGTTAGCGCGAATCACGCCGGCGGAACGCTGTTTTCGCGAGCATTGGCCGATCCTTCGACACCCGGCGACTATCCTGTCGCCTTTCCCCACAGTGGAGCGTTTTCCATGCTGCACACGCGCGAACTCGGCCGCTCCGGCCTGCATGCGGCACCGCTGGCGTTCGGCGGCAACGTGTTCGGCTGGAGCGCCGACGCCAAGACCTCCTTCGCCTTGCTCGATGCCTTCGTCGAGGCCGGCTGCAATCTCGTCGACACCGCCGACATCTACTCGGCCTGGGTCCCCGGCAATCGCGGCGGCGAATCGGAAACGCTGATCGGACAATGGCTCAAGCGCAGCGGCAAGCGCGACAAGGTGCTGATCGCGACCAAGGTCGGCAAGTGGGCCGAACGCCCGGGCCTGTCGGCCGACACCATCGCCGCCGCCGCGGAGGACTCGCTGCAGCGCCTGCAGACCGACGTCATCGATCTGTACCAGGCGCACGCAGACGACGATTCGGTGCCGCTGGAAGCCACGCTGGCCGCGTTCGGGCGGCTGATCGAACAGGGCAAGGTGCGCGCCATCGGTGCTTCCAACTACAGTGCCGCGCGCCTGCGCGAGGCGCTGAACGTCTCCGCGCAGTACGGCCTGCCCCGCTACGAAACGCTGCAGCCGGAGTACAACCTGTACGACCGCGCCGGCTACGAGGCCGAGCTGGAGCCGCTGGTGCACGAACAGGGCCTGGGCGTGCTGTGCTACTACGCGCTGGCCAGCGGCTTCCTCAGCGGCAAGTACCGTCGCGCCGAAGACGCGGGCAAGAGCCAGGCACGCGGCGCCAGCGTGGTCGCGCGCTATCTCAACGCGCGCGGCCTGCGCATCCTCGCCGCGCTCGACGACATCGCCGGCAAGCATGCCGCCACGCCCACGCAGGTGGCGCTGGCCTGGTTGATGGCGCGGCCCGGCATCGTCGCGCCGATCGCCAGCGCGACCAGCCTGGAGCAACTGCAGGACTTGCTCGCCGCCGCGCGCCTGCAGCTGTCGGCCGAGGACATCGCGCAACTGAATACCGCAAGCGAGGAAACCGCATGACCGTCCCCACCCACACCACCCGCATCGTCCTGGCCTCGCGTCCGCAGGGCGCGCCGGACACCGACAACTTCCGCACCGAACAGGCGCCGCTCGAAGCGCCGGGCACCGGCCAGGTGCTGCTGCGCAACCGCTGGCTGTCGCTGGACCCGTACATGCGCGGGCGCATGAGCGATGCGCCGTCCTACGCGCCGCCGGTGCAACTGGGCGAGACCATGGTCGGCAGCACCGTGGCCGAGGTGCTGCAATCCAATTCCCCCGACCACGCACCAGGCGATCTGGTGCTGGTGCAGAACGGCGGCTGGCAGACCCATCTGGTCGTCGACGGCGCCAGCCTGCGGCGCAAGCTCGACCCCAACTCGCCGCTGCCGCCGAGCACCGCGCTGGGCGTGTACGGCATGCCCGGCTTCACCGCCTACGCCGGCCTGCACGAGATCGGCAAGCCGCAGCCGGGCGAGACCGTGGCGGTCGCCGCGGCCACCGGTCCGGTCGGCGCCACCGTGGCGCAGATCGCCAAACTGCGCGGGGCCAAGGTCATCGCCATCGCCGGCGGCGCGGAAAAATGCCGCTACCTGCACGAGGAACTGGGCGTGGACGTGGCACTGGACCACCGCGCCAAGGACTTTGCCGAGCAGTTGCGCGCCGCCGCGACCGACGGCATCGACGTGTACTTCGAAAACGTCGGCGGCCACGTGTTCGATGCGGTGCTGCCGCTGCTCAACGATTTCGCGCGGGTGCCGGTGTGCGGCACCATCGCCACCTACAACGCCAACGGCGCCTTGCCACCGGGGCCGGATCGGATGCCGGCACTGATGGGCCAGGTGCTGCGCCAGCGCCTGACCCTGCGCGGCTTCATCGTCGGCGACTTCGTCAAGCTGTACCCGGAGTTCCTGCGCGAGATGGGCGCCTGGCTGGCCGACGGCCGCGTACGCTATCGCGAGCACGTGGTGGACGGTCTGGAAAACGCGCCGCAGGCCTTCATCGACATGCTGAGCGGCGGCAACTTCGGCAAGCTGGTGGTGCGGCTGGGCGACTGAGGCCAGGGGCCGAAACCCGAACCCCTCGTAGGAGCGGCTTCAGCCGCGATCGGGCGTTCCCGGGAACGCCCGGTCGCGGCTGAAGCCGCTCCTACAGACAGCCTGACAGATGGCGAGGCACGCTAGGTTGTGGTGCGCATGCACGCCACGGCATCGACGCCCGCGGATGCAGCCACTACCATCGGACGCATCGCCGCCGCCGCCGCTTCCATGTCCGAGTCCCCGCGTCCCCCTCGCGCACGCCGCACCGCGCGTGCCGCCACCGCCCCTACCCCGCCCGAGCGCGGCCTGGCCGCGGAACTGATGCGGCGCATCGGCGAATGCGAAGGCGACCCGAACTTCATGACCTCGCTGGCGCGTGGCCTGGCCGTGCTCAGCGCCTTCGGCCAGCACAGCCGCGACGTCAGCATGGCCCAGCTCAGCGCCGATACCGGCATCCCGCGCGCGGCGGTGCGGCGCGTGCTGTACACGCTGGAGAAGCTCGGCTACGCCGGCACCCACGGCCGCGGCTACGTGCTGCTGCCGCGCGCGCTGGGCATCGGCAGCGGCTACCTGTCCACCGCCGCGCTGTCGGTGGCGGCGCAACCGGTGCTGGACGCGCTGCGCGACACCCTGCACGAGTCCTGCTCGCTGGGCGTGCTCGACGGCGACGACCTGCTGTACGTGGCGCGTGCGGAAACCGTGCGGATCATGTCGATCGGCCTGCGCGCCGGCAGCCGCCTGCCGGCGTACTGCACCTCGATGGGCCGGGTGTTGCTGGCGGCGCAGCCGGGCGACACCTTGAACAGTTATCTGGAGCGCAATCCGCTGCGTCCACGCACCGAGCGCACCGTCACCGATCGCGCGCAGTTCCAGGCACTGCTCGAGCGCGTGCAGCGCGACGGCTACGCGGTGGTGGACCAGGAACTGGAGATCGGCCTGCGTTCGGTGGCGGTGCCGGTGCGCAACCGCCAGGAGCGCGTGGTCGCCGCGCTCAACGTCGGCAGCTCGGTGGCGCGGATGACCCTGGGCAGCCTGCAGAGCACGGTGCTGCCGGCGCTGCGGCATGCGGCGCAGCAGTTGAGTCGGGTGCTGGACTGAGCACCGCCGACGCCGCGCCGACCCGCCGCGTCGCCCACCAGAACAGCAACGCCAGCAGACTGACCGCCGCCCCCAAGCGACACACGCCGGCCCACCCGGCCTGCGCGTAGGTCGCGGTCGTCGCGATCGCGCCCAGTCCGCTGCCCGCCGCATAGAACAGCATGTACAGGCCGATCAGCCTGCCGTGCGCCTGCGGCCGGCTGCGCAGGATCATGCTCTGGCTGGTGACGTGCAGCGCCTGCCCGGCCAGGTCGAGCAGGACGATTCCCAGCACCAGTGCGGCGAGCGACTGCGGCAGCCACGACAACGGCCACCACGCCAGTACCAACATCACCAGCGCCGCGGCGCTGGTGCGCTGGGCATGGCCGCGGTCGGCCCAGTGCCCGGCGCGTGCGGCCGCCAGCGCACCGACCGCGCCGACCAGGCCAAAGGCGCCGATGGCAAGGTGCGAGAACGCATGGGGCGGCGCGCGCAGCGGCAGCACCAGCGCGCTCCAGAAGATGTTGAACGCCGCGAACATCAGCAGCGCGAGTACGCCGCGGACCTGCAGCACCCGCTCCTGCCGCAACAGCGTCAGCATGGACATGATCAGACGCGGATAGGGCAACGGCTGAGGCGGCACCGGCAGTGCCGGCAACCAGCGCCACAGCGGCAACGCGAGCGCCAGCATCAGCACCGCGGCGCCCGCATAGACCCCGCGCCAGCCGGCCAGCTCGCTGACCCCGCCGGCAAACACCCGCGCCAGCAACAGGCCGATGAACACCCCGCCCTGCGCCGCACCGACCACCCGCCCCTGCTCCTGCGGCGCCGCGGCGCTGGCGGCGTAGGCGATCAGGCCCTGGGTCATCGCCGTGCCCAGCATGCCGACAGCGAGCATGCCGGCCAGCAACACCGGCGCCGACCGCGCCACGCTCACCACGAGCAGCGCCGCGACCAGCCCCAGCGCCTGCACCGCCATCAGGCGACGACGCTCCACCAGGTCACCCAGCGGCACCAGCAACAGCAAGGCCAGCGCGCAACCGACCTGGGCGGCGCTGACCACGCCGCCCACCGCCGCCGGGCGAATGCCGAAATCCGCTGCCAGCGCATCCAGCAGCGGCTGCGCGTAATAGACGTTGGCCACGCTCAGGCCGCTGGCGATGGCGAACAGCCAGACCAGGCGACGCGGCATGGCGGGCGCAGCGCTGACGGAGTGCATGATCGACGGCTCGCCTTATCTGGTTTCAAAAAGAAACTTGTTCCAGGCTAGGTCGATAAGTTTTAAAATGCAACCACTGCCGCCGTGCACCTTCCAGGAACGCCGATGCCGCCCCGCCCCGCCCTGCCCGCGTCGCCCTGCCCGGTGGCGCGCAGCGCCGACCTGATCGGCGACCGCTGGTCGCTGCTGATCGTGCGTGACGCGTTCGATGGCGTGCGCCGCTTCGGCGACTTCCAGCGCAGCCTGGGCATGGCCCGCAACATCCTGGCCGACCGGCTGCGCAAGCTGGTCGAGGCCGGCATCCTGGAGACGCGCGAAGCGTCCGACGGCAGCGCCTACCGCGAGTACGCGCTGAGCGCCAAGGGCGAGGACCTGTTCGCGGTGGTACTGGCGCTGCGGCAATGGGGCGAACGGCATCTGTTCGACCACGGCGAGCGCCATTCGGTACTGATCGACACGCGCAACGGTAAGCCGGTCGCACGCATGCTGCCGCGCGCCGCCGATGGCACGCGGCTGAGTCCGGCGGTCACCGAAGTGCGCAAGGTGCGCTGAGCGGAGCGCCAAGCGCGCTAGGCGGCGCCCTCGGCGGCCTGCTCGGCCAGGATCGGCGCGGCCAGGGCGAAGGCGTGGTTGGCCGCCGGCACGCCGCAATAGATCGCCGCCTGCAGCAGCACTTCCTTGATCTCGTCGGCGCTGACGCCGTTGTTGCGCGCGGCGCGCACGTGCAGCTTGAACTCCTCGTCGTGGCCGCGCGCCACCATCATCGCCAGGGTCAGCAGCGAGCGCGTGTGCCGCGGCAAGCCCTCGCGGGTCCACACCGTGCCCCAGGCGGTGCGGGTGATGAACTCCTGGAATTCCTCGGTGAACGGCGTGCGCGCGGCCAGCGAGCGGTCGACGTGGGCATCGCCGAGCACCGCGCGGCGTACCTGCAGGCCGGCGGCGTAGCGTTCGTTCTCGTCCATCGGGTCGACTCCTGAAACGTGGGGAAAAGGCGGGCGCGTTACTGCAGCAGGAAGCGCAGCAGCGCGTCGTTGAAGGCGTGCGGCGACTCGACGTTGCACAGGTGGCGGCCGTGCACCTCGGCATAGCCACGCTTCGCCACCTGCGCGGCGATGACCTGCAGATCGGCCGGCGGACACACCGGATCGTCGTGTCCGGCCACGGCCAGCACCGGCACGCGGATCTCGCCCAGGCGCTCACGGAAGTCGGCCTCGGCCAGCGCCTGGCAGCAGCCGATGTAGGCCTGCGCATCGGTGGCGCGGAAGCTGTCCAGGATCGCCTCGACCGTGGCCGGCTGCGCCTCGGCGAAGGCCGGGGTGAACCAGCGGGTGCGGGTGCCCTCGCACAGCGGCGCCAGGCCCTCGGCGCGCACTTGCTCGATGCGCGTCTGCCAGCTCTCGGCGCTGCCGATTTTGGCCGCGGTGGCGCACAGGGTGAGGCTGAGCAGGCGCTCGCCCGCGTGCAGGCCCAGCCACTGCCCGGTCAGCCCGCCGATCGACAGGCCGCAGAAATGGCTGCGCTCGATCGACAATGCATCCCAGAGCGCCAGCACGTCGCCGCCGAGATCGGCCATGGCGTACGGTGTGGGCGCGGCGGTGGAGGCGCCATGGCCGCGGCGGTCGTAGCGCAACACGCGAAAATGCGGCGCCAGCGCGGCGATCTGCGCGTCCCACATGTGCAGGTCGGTGCCGAGCGAATTGCACAGGGTCAGCCACGGACGGCCTTCACTGCCGTCGATGCGGTAATGCAGACGATGCGTGGGCAGGTCGAGGATCGGCATGGGCGGCGCTCGCTGGGAAGAGGGAAGGGGCCGTCGCAACTCGGAACCGCGCGGCACCGCAAGTCTAGAACGTGGCGCCGAGGCTGCGGCAGACAGGCACGGCGCGACGGCTCACGCGCGCGCCTGCGCGGCGAGCACGCGCTCGATCCACACTGTGGCCATGCCGCGCCAGCTGTCGCTGGCGAACAGCGCATCCAGATCCGCCGGCGCCAGCACCGCGGTCACCTGCGGCTCCTCGGCCAGCACCGCGCGCAGGTGCTGCTGCGTGGCCAGCGCGCGGCGCACCGCGGTTTCCACCAGCGCGTGCGCGGCGGCCTTGCCCAGGTGCGAGGCCAGTGTCACCGCCACCGCCTCGGCGTAGAGCAGGCCGCCGTGGCTGTCCAGATGCGCGGCCATGCGCGCGCGGTCCAGTTCCAGGCCCTCGATCAGCACGCGCACCTGGGCCAGGCTGCCGGCGCTCAGGCGCACCAGTTCCGGCAGGGTTTCCCATTCGGCATGCCAGCCGCCGACCGCGCGCTCGTGTTCCTGCGGCAGCGCCGCGAACAAGGTCGCCAGCAGGCCCGGCGCGCGCGTGGCCGCGGCGATCGCGACCACGCAGCCGACCGGATTGCGCTTGTGCGGCATCGCCGAGGAGCCGCCCTTGCCCGCCGCCGCCGGTTCGAACGCCTCGGCCACCTCCGACTGCATCAGCAGCGCCACGTCGCGGCCGATCTTGCCGAGGCTGCCGGCCAGCAGCGCGAACGCCGCGCCGATCTCGCCGATACGATCGCGCGCCGCGTGCCAGGGCAGCGCCGGCAACGGCAGCCGCAATTCCTCGGCCAACGCCTCGGCCACGGCCAGGCCCTGCGACTGCAGCGCAGCCAGGGTGCCGGCGGCACCGCCGAACTGCAGCACCAGGGCATCCTCGCGCAGCGCCTGCAGGCGTCGGCGGCTGCGCTGCAGCGCGTCCAGCCAACCCGCGGCCTTCAGCCCGAAGGTCACCGGCACCGCCTGCTGCAACAGGGTGCGCCCGGGCAGCCCGGTGTCGCGCTCGCGCTGCGCCAACGCCGCCAGCGCCGTGCACAGCGCGTCCAGTTGCGCTTCCACGTGGTCGAGCGCGGCGCGCAGTTGCAGCACCGCGCCGCTGTCGATGATGTCCTGGCTGGTCGCGCCCCAGTGCACCCAGCGCGCGGCGTCTTCATTGGCGGCGGCAACCTGCGCGGTGAGCGCCTTGACCAAGGGAATGGCCGGATTGCCGGCCAACGCGGTGGCGGCGGCCAGCGCCGGCAGGTCGTAGCGCGCAGCATCGCAGGCGGCGGCGATCGGCGCCACCGCGTCGGCCGGGATCACGCCGCAGCGTGCCTGCGCGCGCGCCAGCGCCGCTTCCACGTCGAGCATGGCCTGCAGGCGCGCGCGGTCGTCGAACAACGCATCGACGGCCGGATCGCCGAACAGCGGACGCAACAGGGACTCGGAGACGCTCATCGGTTCGTAGGCGGTGGAAAGATCATGCAGCGTAACCGCTGCGGCCTGTGCGGGATGTCGCTGCGCTCAGTAGCGGAAGAACACGGTCTCGTGCTCGCCCTGCATGCGCACGTCCCACTGGTAGCGGTTGGGCGCCTGCGGTTGCGCGACCAAGGTGGCGCGGCGCTCGGCCGGCACCTGCGCCAGGATCGCGTCGCCGTCCAGATCGTCGTCGCCGAAGTACAGCCGGGTCGGTGCGGCGCGCAGAAGGCCACGCATGAACACCAGCACCACCAGGTGCGGCGCCTGCAGGCCCTTGGGCCCGGCGACGCGCCCGGGCTTGACCGTACGGAAGGCGAAGCGGCCCTGCGCGTCGGTCGGCACCCGGCCCCAGCCGTGGAAGGCCGGATCGTGGTCGCCGCGGCGCGGATCGGCGGCATGGTCGTAGATGCCGGCGGCATCGGCCTGCCAGATCTCCAGCAACGCATCGCCGACCGGCACGCCGTGGCCATCGAACACGCTGCCCACGATCTCCACGTGTGTACCCTGCGCCTGCGCCGGCGCGATCTCGGTGCGGTAAAGCGGTTCCAGCCCGATCCGGTAGTAGGGGCCGACCGTCTGCGAAGGGGTTGCCTGGAAACTCATCGCCTCACTCCCAAGGGGTCTGCTTGCGTCCGCGCAGGACGATGTCGAAACGGTAGCCCAGCGCGAACTCGTTGGCGGTGGTCTCCCAGTCGAACGCGGAGACCATGCGCTCGCGCGCCTTCGGGTGCTCCACGCAGTTGAAGATCGGGTCGAACGCCAGCAGCGGATCGCCGGGGAAATACATCTGCGTGACCAGGCGCTGGCCGATGCCGTCGCCGTGCAGCGAGAAGTGGATGTGCGCCGGGCGCCAGGCGTTGTAGTGGTTGCGCCACGGATAGGCGCCGGGCTTGATGGTGGTGAAGCGGTAGCGGCCGTGGTCGTCGGTCAGCACTTGGCCGGTGCCGGTGAAGTTGGGATCCAGCGGCGCGTCGTGCTGGTCGCCGGCGTGCAGGTAGCGGCCGGCGGCGTTGCACTGCCACACCTCGACCACGCTGTTGCGCACCGGCTTGCCGTTCTCGTCGAGCAGGCGCCCGCTGACGATGATGCGCTCGCCCAGCGGCGCGCCGGGAAAGCCGGCGGTGAGATCGGCGGCGTGTTCGCCCAGGGTGGTGCGGTCCAGGGTCGGGCCGGTCGCTTCGGACAGGGTCAGCGGGATCGCGATCGGATCGCGGGTCGGTCCGCGTGCGCCGGTGGAGGCGTAGGGCGGGTGCAGGTAGGCCGGCTGCGTCCCGGGGTACGGGCGGCGATAGCCGAGCAGGGGATCGATGGGGGTGTCGTCGCGCATCGTGCGGTCTCGCTGGCTCCGCGTGGAGCCGGTTGGCTGGAAGAATGATGCAGGCGTATGCGGCGCAGCGTCGATGGAGCGAGCGGCTACAGCCGCTCGATCGCCAGCGCCACGCCCTGGCCGACGCCGATGCACATGGTCGCCAGACCGCGGCGGCCACCGCTGGCCTCGAGCTGGCGCAGCAGGGTCAGGGCGAGGCGCGCACCGCTCATGCCCAGCGGATGACCGAGTGCGATCGCGCCGCCGTTGGAGTTGACGTGCGCGGCATCGTCGGCGACGCCGAGTTCGCGCAGGCAGGCCAGGCCCTGCGCGGCAAACGCCTCGTTGAGTTCGATCGCATCGAAGTCGCCGATGGACAGCCCCAGCCGCGCCAGCAGCTTGCGCGTGGCCGGCACCGGGCCGATGCCCATGTAGGCCGGCTCCACGCCGGCGCTGGCGAAGCCCAGCACGCGCGCGCGCGGGGTCAGGCCCAGCGCCTGCACCTGCGCGGCGCTGGCCAGCAGCAGCGCGGCGGCGCCGTCGTTGATGCCCGAGGCGTTGCCGGCGGTGACGGTACCCGGCTGGCGGAAGATCGGCTTGAGCCTGGCCAGCGCCTCGGGCGTGGTATCGGCGCGCGGATGCTCGTCGACTCTGACCTCGACGGTCTCGCCACGCTTCCTGCCCGGCGCGGTCACCGGCACGATCTCGCCGTCGAAGAAACCGGCGGCCTGCGCGGCGGCGGTGCGCTGCTGGCTGCGCAGGGCGAAGGCGTCCTGGTCCTCGCGCGAGATGCCGTAGCGTGCGGCTACGTTCTCCGCGGTCTCGCCCATCAGCTCCACGCCATACAGTTGCTGCAGCTTCGGATTGACGAAGCGCCAACCCATGGTGGTGTCTTCGAGCTGCTGGTTGCGGGCGAAGGCGCTGTCGGCCTTACCCATCACCCACGGCGCGCGCGACATCGACTCGACGCCGCCGGCGATGGCCAGGCCCAGCTCGCCGGCGCGGATGCCGCGCGCGACGGTGCCGATGGCATCCAGGCCGGAACCGCACAGGCGGTTGACCGTGCTGCCCGGCACGCCGAACGGCAGGCCCGCCAGCAGCAGGCTCATGCGCGCGACGTTGCGGTTGTCCTCGCCGGCCTGGTTGGCGCAGCCCAGGTAGACGTCGTCGAGTTGCGCCGGATCCAGCTGCGGCTGCCGCGCCAGCAGCGCCTGCAGCGGCACCGCACCGAGGTCGTCCGCACGCACCCCGGCCAGGGCGCCGCCGTAGCGGCCGATCGGCGTGCGAATGCCGTCGATGATGTAGGCTTCGTTCATGCCGCCTCCGTGGAATCGGCCAGGGTCAGCGCCAGCCCGGTGGCCTGGCGCAGGTCGTCCAGGCTCACGCCCTCGACCAGTTCGAGCACGCGCGCGCCGTCCGGCCCGAGCGCGAATACGCCCAGGTCGGTGTACACCCGCGACACGCAGCGCAGCCCGGTCAACGGATAGCTGCACGCGTTGACCAGCTTGGGTTCGCCGCGCTTGGTCAGCAGTTCCATCATCACGTAGACCTGCTTGGCGCCGATCGCCAGATCCATGGCGCCGCCGACCGCCGGGATCGCATCGGCCGCGCCGGTGCTCCAGTTGGCCAGGTCGCCGTGCACCGACACCTGGAACGCGCCGAGCACGCACACGTCCAGGCGCCCGCTGCGCATCATCGCGAACGAGTCGGCGTGGTGGAAATAGCAGCCGCCGGTCAGCAGCGTCACCGGCTGCTTGCCGGCGTTGATCAGGTCCAGGTCCTCCTGCCCCGGCGGCGGCGCCGGCCCCATGCCGAGCAGGCCGTTCTCGCTGTGCAGGAAGATCTCCTTGTCCGCCGGCAGGAAGTTGGCCACCGCGGTCGGCAGGCCGATGCCCAGGTTGACGTAGGCGCCCTCGGGGATGTCGCGCGCCACCCGTGCGGCCAGCGCGTTGCGGTCGATGCCGCGCCCGTTCAATGCGTGCATGCGCCCTCCTGTGCGGTGGCCACCGCCACCACCCGTTGCACGAAGATGCCCGGCGTCACCACCGCTTCCGGATCCAGCGCACCGAGTTCCACCACTTTCTCCACCTGCACGATCGCGCAGGTCGCGGCCATCGCCATCAGCGGGCCGAAGTTGCGTGCGGTCTTGCGGTACACCAGGTTGCCCCAGCGGTCGCCGTGGTGCGCCTTGATCAGCGCGAAATCGGCGCGGATCGGATACTCCAGCACGTAGTGGCGGCCGTCGATCTCGCGGGTCTCCTTGCCGGCGGCCAGCTCGGTGCCGTAGCCGGTCGGGGTGAAGATCGCGCCCAGGCCGTTGCCGGCGGCATGGATGCGCGCGGCCAGGTTGCCCTGCGGCACCAGCTCCAGTTCCAGCTCGCCGGCGCGGTAGGCCGCGTCGAAGTGCTGCGAGTCGCTCTGCCGCGGGAACGAGCACACGATCTTGCGCACGCGCTTGTGCTTGATCAGCGCGGCCAGCCCGGTCTCGCCGTTGCCGGCGTTGTTGTTGACGATGGTCAGCTCGCGCGCGCCCTGCGCGATCAACGCATCGATCAGCGCATCGGGCATGCCCGCAGTACCGAAGCCGCCGATCATCACCGTGGCGCCATCGTGGATGTCGGCCACTGCGTCGGCGCACGAAGCCAGGGTCTTGTCGATCATCGGCGCCGCTCCACCGTCGCCGGCCGCGGGCGCAGCGCGCGTCGGCGCAAGCGCATTACAAGGTCTACCACGACATCCTCCTCCAGGTCGCTTCGGGAGGCCACGTTAGGCCCGCTCCGGCGGGCGGTCAATCCGATTATCGGATGAGTAGTTCGATAAACGAACAATTTAACGATGCGGCAACGGCACGCCGACCCATCCCTGTTGTATACATTCGGCCATCGCCGCATCTCGGGCGATGGCGTGAAGGCAGCGCTAGCTCGCCCTCCGCCCGCAACACGCAAGGATCTTCCCCAGCCTGTTGTATACACAATCGAGGTCGCCGCCATGCAGTCGTCCACTCCGGCATTTCCGCTCAATGCCTGGTACGCCATCGCCTGGGATCACGAGGTCAAGCACGCGCTGCTGCCGCGCAAGGTGTGCAACTTGGACATCGTGCTGTACCGCACCAGCAGCGGCCGCGTCGCCGCGCTCGAGGACGCCTGCTGGCATCGGCTGGTGCCGCTGTCGATGGGCCGGCTGCGCGGCGACGACGTGGTCTGCGGCTACCACGGCCTGGTCTACGACGCGAACGGGCGCTGCGTGCACATGCCCTCGCAGGACACGATCAACCCTTCCGCCTGCGTGCGCCGCTTCCCCACCGTGGAGCGGCACCGCTACGTCTGGGTGTGGCCGGGCGACGCGGCGCTGGCCGACCCCGCGCTGGTGCCGGACCTGCACTGGAACGACGACCCGGCCTGGGCCGGCGACGGCCGCACCATCCACGTCAAGTGCGACTACCGGTTGGTGCTGGACAACCTGATGGACCTGACCCACGAGACCTTCGTGCACGGCTCCAGCATCGGCCAGGACGAGGTCGCCGAGGCGCCGTTCGATGTGGTCCACGGCGAACGTAGCACGGTGGTCTCGCGCTGGATGCTGGACATCGACCCGCCGCCGTTCTGGGCCTGGCAGATCGAACATGCGCACGGCTACCGCGGCAAGGTCGACCGCTGGCAGATCATCCGCTTCGAGGCGCCCTGCACCATCGCCATCGATGTGGGCGTGGCGGTGGCCGGCAGCGGCGCGCCGCAGGGCGACCGCTCGCGCGGGGTCAACGGCTACGTGCTCAACACCATCACCCCGGAAACCTATCGCACCTGCCATTACTTCTGGGCATTCGCGCGCAACCATTCGTTGCACGAGCAGTCGATCACCACGCGCCTGCGCGACGGCGTCAGCGGTGTGTTCGGCGAGGACGAGCTGATCCTGGAAGCGCAGCAGCGCGCCATCGACGCGCATCCGGACCACGTGTTCTACAACCTCAACGTCGATGCCGGCGGCATGTGGGCGCGGCGGTTGATCGAGCGCATGGTCGCCGCCGAGCAGCGCAACCAGGACCTGCAGCTGCGCATGGTCGGATGAACCGCCGCCAGGATCCCGGAGCCACCGCCATGTCCGCCGCGCATCCGTTCCGCTCCAGTGCCGCGCAGACCACCCGCGCCCTGCTGGAAGTGCGCGAGCTGATCCTGGCCGGCGCCCTGCCCGCCGGCGAACGCCTGTCCGAGGTCGCTCTGGTGGAGCGCCTGGGCGTCTCGCGCACGCCGGTGCGCGCCGCCCTGCAGCGACTGGCCGAGGAAGGCCTGGTGCAGCCGCTGCGTGGCGGCGGCTACGCGGTGCAGGCGTTCGACGAGGCCGATGTGGACGACGCCATCGAACTGCGCGGCACCCTGGAAGGGCTGGCCGCGCGCCGCGCGGCCGAGCGCGGTGCCGAGCCGGCCTTGCTGGCGCGGGCGCAGGCATTGCTGGCGCAGATCGACGCCGTCCTGGCGGCGCGACCGCTGAGCGAGGAGGCCTTCGCCCGCTATGTCGATTGCAACGCGCAATGGCATGCCCTGTTGTTCGAGATGGCCGGCAGTGCGCTGCTCTCACGCGAGTTCGCGCGCGTCGCGCAGTTGCCGTTCGCCTCGCCGAGCAGCTTCGTGCTCGAACGCGGCCAGGCCGCCACCGTGCTGTCGATCGCGCAGGACCAGCACCGTCAGGTGCTGGACGCGATCGTGCGCCGCGAGGGCGCGCGCGCCGAAGCGCTGATGCGCGAACACGCGCGGCTTGCGCAGCGCAACGCTCACCACGCCCTGCACGACCAGAACGCGCTGGGCCAGATCCCCGGCAGCCGTCTGCTGCGGCGCCGCCCACCCGCCTGATCGCGGCGCACAGACGCCCGTCTCCCCTTCCCGCCTGCCGGACCCCGCCATGCGCAAAGACACCCAGTGGACCACCGCCCGCGTCGTCGCCGTCGCCACGCCGTGCCAGGACGTGCGCGAGATCGTGCTCGATCCCGGCCGCGCCAGCCGCCCGTTCACCGTGGGCAGCCACCTCGACGTGCGCGTGCGCATCGGCGAGGCCTGGCACGAGCGCTCCTACTCGCTGGTCGGCGAGCCCGCCGCAGACGGCCACTACCGCATCGCGGTGCGCGCGGTGCCGGGCAGCCGCGGCGGGTCGCGGGCGATGTGGACGTTGGCGCCAGGCGACCAACTGGAGATTTCCTCTCCCAACAACCACTTCGCGCTGGACGAGACCGCCGAGCACATCGTGCTGGTCGCCGGCGGCATCGGCATCACCCCGATCCTGGGTATGGCGCAACGGCTGGCGCGCGGGCGCATCCCGTTCCAGGTGCTCTACGCCGGCCGCAGCCGTGCCAGCATGGCCTACCTGGAGCATTTGCAGGAGCTGCTGGGCGAGCGCCTGCAGCTGTTCTGCCCGGAGCATCTGGGTCAGCTCGAGCTGGCGGCGCACCTCGCGCAATGGCCGCGCAATGCCGACGTCTACGCCTGCGGCCCGCTGCCGCTGCTGGACGAACTGCGGCAGCGCTGGCGCGACGACGGCCGCGCGCGTGCGCGCCTGCATTTCGAGACCTTCGGCAACAGCGGCAACGCACCGGCGCAGCCGTTCGTGGTGCAGGTGCCGGCGCTGGGCAAGACCGTGCAGGTCGCCGAGAACGAGTCGTTGCTGGATGCGCTGAGCGCGGCCGGTGTGGAAGTCATGGCCGACTGCCGCCGCGGCGAATGCGGCCTGTGCGTGGTCGAGGTGCTGGAGGCCGCCGCGCCGCTGGACCACCGCGACGTGTTCCTCAGCGACGAGCAGCGCCACAGCAACCGCAAGCTGTGCGCCTGCGTCTCGCGCGCGCTCGGCGGCAGCGTCAGCATCGACACCGGCTACCGCGCCGACGCGTTCTGACGCCTGCGCGCATTCCCCTCGCAGCACGCAGGCGCCGTCCACGCGGGTGGACGGCGCCTGCCAGCGATCAACGAACGCGACGCGACCTCACTTGGTCGCCGCGTCCCAGTGCTCCTGGATCTTGCCGTTCTGGATACGGAACATGTCGAACCAGGTGGTGGTGTAGGTCTTGCTGGCGTCCTTGGGATCGGGCAGCGTGCGCACCGACACCAGGGTCACGTAGTCGCCCTCGGCCAGGATCGCCACCAGCGGCAACTGCACCCGCGGCTGGATCGGCGTCGGCTTGACGAAGGAGGTCAGGAACGCCAGGAACGCATCGCGGCCATTGGCCACGTTCGGGTTGTGCTGAATGTAGTCCTTGGCCATGTACATCGGCGCATATTCGGTGTGCCCGGCTTCGAACACGATGCGCCAGAAGTCGTAGACCAGGCGCTTGTTGGCGCTGGTACGCCAGTCCTCGCCGTGCAGCAACTGCGCGTGGTTGGGATTGGCGGTGACCGCGGTCTGCGCGAACGCGGACGCGACCGGGAGCGCAAGCAGCAGCGCCAGCAGACAGGCCTGAAAACGGATCTTCATGGAAGACTCTCCGATGGGGGAACAGGGGGAATGCGCAGTGCCGCTGCGCTACCGCGATGCGCGGCAACGTCGGCACCGACGCGGCTGCAGCGTAGCAACGCGACGTGCCTGCGCGAGGCAGGAAATCGCGAAAAGCACGCGGATTTACTGGCTTTTTTCCTGGTCTGGGAGAATCGCCACAGTTACCTCGACCTCAGAAATGGCGCAGTAACACGCACCTAAAGGTTCGCGTGCAGTGCATGGCGCCGCGATGTGTTGGCGCTCTGCACCGTCATCCATCGGCGCGCTTGATCCCCGTCATCGATCACAATGATCGACGACTCTCATGTCGAGGGTGGGGATTCGGAATTCGGGATTGGAAGAACGCGGAGAAGGACACGATCGACGTGCGCAGGAGACCTAGGACGCGGATTTGCGAATCCCCAATCCCGACTCACCAATCCCAGCCCTAAACCGCCAACGGCAATCCCGCGTAGTTCTCGGCAACGGTCGCGCGTCCTGCGGCACTGCCGAGCAGGTAGTCCAGTTCCGCATCGTGCAGGCGCCGGCTGAACGCGTCCTCGTCCGGGAAGCGATGCAGCATCGTGGTCATCCACCAGGAAAAGCGCTCGGCCTTCCACACGCGCTGCAAGGCCAGTTCCGAGTAGCGCTGCAGCGGCGCGTCGCTGCGCTCCTGCTGCGCCTGCGCGAACAGGTGCGCGAGCAGGCCGACATCGCCGGCCGCCAGGTTCAGCCCCTTGGCGCCGGTCGGCGGCACGATGTGCGCGGCATCGCCGGCCAGGAACAGGCTGCCGTACTGCATCGGCTCGGCGACATAGCTGCGCAGCGGCGCGATGCTTTTCTCCAGCGACGGACCGGTGACCAGCGCCTGCGCCACGTCGTCGGGCAGGCGCCGACGCAGTTCGTCCCAGAAGCGATCGTCCGACCAGTCCTCCACCCGCTCGTCCGCCGGCACCTGCACGTAGTAGCGGGTGCGGGTGGGAGAACGCATGCTGCACAGCGCGAAACCACGCGCATTGCGCGCATAGATCAGTTCGTCGGCCACCGGCGGGGTGTCGGCCAGCACGCCCAGCCAGCCGAACGGATAGATCCGCTCGTACACACGCAGCACCTCGGCCGGAATCGCGCGGCGGCTGACCCCGTGGAAGCCGTCGCAGCCGACCACGTAGTCGCAATCCAGGCGCTGCGTGACGCCATCCTGCACGAAGCTCAGCCACGGCTGCAGCCCGGCGATGTCGTGCAACTGCACATCCTCGACGGAATAGAGGGTGGCGGCGCCGGCAGCGCAGCGTGCGTCCATCAGGTCGCGGGTCACTTCGGTCTGGCCGTAGACGGTGACCGCACGGCCACCGGTCGCCGCACTCAGTTCGATGCGTTCGCGGCGCTGCTCCAGCGCCAGTTCGAAGCCGTGGTGGACGATGCCTTCGCGCTGCATGCGCGCGCCCGCACCGGCGGCGCACAGCAGGTCGGCGGTGCCCTGCTCCAGCACGCCGGCACGGATTCGCGACAACACATGCTCGGGCGTCTGCCGCTCGACGATGACGGTGTCGATGCCGTGGCCGTGCAGCAACTGCCCGAGCAGCAGCCCGGCCGGGCCGGCGCCGACGATGGCGACCTGGGTACGCATACGTCCTCCGCAGGATGGGAAGACCCACAGTGTTCCGGTTGCGGCGTGCCGAGGACATGGATCATCGCGACCGATTCCGGTACTTTTCGCCGATGCCCCGCAATGCCTCCGCCGCTGTCGCGTCGCCCGCCACGGTCCCGGCCTTTCGCCTGTACGGCGAGACCGGCGACAGAGGGACATCGGACCTGTTGCACTGGGAATCCATCGCCGCGCGCAGCCGCCTGCACGACTGGCATATCCGCCCGCACCGCCACGGCGATCTGCTGCAACTGCTGTATCTGCAACGCGGCAGCGCCGGCCTGCACTTGGACGGAACGCAGCAGCGCCTGCGCGGGCCATGCCTGCTGCTGTTGCCGCCGCTGTGCGTGCACGGCTTCCGTTTCCAGCGCAACGTGCGCGGGCATGTCGTGACCGTGTCGGCGCCGCTGCGGCAGCGCCTGGCGGCGCAATGGCCGAATCTGGACGAAGCGCTGGCGCGGCCGCTGTGCCTGCCCGCTGGCGATCAGCAAGCGATGCTGGACGCCTGCTTCGCCGCCATCGCCGCCGAACACACGCAGCACCGCCCCGGCCGCGAGCCGATGCTGCAGGCGCTGGTCACGCAGGCCTTGCTGTGGGCGGCGCGCGGCGCGCTGGCGAATGCCCATCGCGATCCGCACGATGCCGACCGCGGCGCGCGCCACGTGCGCGCCTATAGCGCGCTGATCGACGCGCATTACCGGGAACATTGGCCGCTGGCCCGCTATGCCGACCGGCTCGGGCTGAGCCGCAGCCATCTCAACGCGCTGTGCCGGCGCCTGGCCGGTGCCTCGGCGCTGGAACTGTTGCAACGCCGGATCATGCTCGAGGCGCGGCGCAGCCTGGTCTACACCACCTTGACCGTGCAGCAGCTCGCGGAAGTCCTGGGCTATGCCGATGCGGCGTATTTCAGCCGCTGCTTCCGCCGGCATGCGGGGTGTTCGCCGATCCAGTTCCGGCAGCGCGCGCAGGGGTGACACGACCCGCAGCCAGTACGGAGATCGCGGTGCGGTCGCTTTACTGTGGGAGGGACTTCAGTCCCGACGCGTGATCGATGATCGACCAGTCCCGCTTCGTTCGTCGCGGCTGAAATGGCGAGTCACCGCAGAAGCGTCGGGACTGAAGTCCCTCCCACAATGCAGTGTCGGCGCCGGTGCCGGTGCCAGGGCCCTATTGGCCGCGCGTAGCTCAACACGCACGCAACGGAACAATCATCTCTCCCGCAATCAATGCATCCACGAGCACAACCGGGCGCCACATCGACGCCCGGCGACTTGTCCTCAGAACGGATACTGCGGCGCGCTGTCCTGGATCGTCACCCACTGCCAGTGCGTGTACTGGCCCCAGTCGGCCGGGCCGCCCATGCTGGTGCCGTTGCCCGAGGCGCCGGTGCCGCCGAACGGGTTGGTGACTTCGTCGGCCACGGTCTGGTCGTTGATGTGCAGCAGGCCGGTGTGCAGGCGTTCGCCCAGCGCCATCGCGCGGCCGACCGACGCCGACAGGATGCCGGCGGACAGGCCGTACTCGGTCTGGTTGGCCAGCGCCACCGCCTCGTCGTCGCTGTCGAACGCGATCACGTTGGCGACCGGGCCGAACACTTCCTCCTCGAACGCCGGCATGCCCGGCTGCACGTTCGACAGCACCGTGGCCGCATAGAACAGGCCGTCGTGGGTGCCGCCGGCCTCGATCACGGCGCCCGCCGCCACCGAGGCATCGACCACGTCCTTGACGTGCTGCAGCTGGCGCTGGTCGATGATCGGGCCGAGCGCCACGTGTGCGGTGGCCGGGTCGCCGACCGGCAGGTGCCGTGCCTTTTCGGCCAGGCGCCGGGTCAGCTCCGTCGCGATGCTGCGCTGGACCAGCACGCGGCCGGTGGCCATGCAGATCTGGCCCTGGTGGAAGTACGCGCCGAAGGCGATCGCCGACACCGCCTTGTCCAGGTCGGCATCCTCGAGCACGATCAACGAGTTCTTGCCGCCCAGTTCCAGCGCGGTCTTCTTCAGGTGCTTGCCGGCCAGTTCGCCGATGCGGCGGCCGGCGGCGGTGGACCCGGTGAACGCGATCATCGGCACGCCCGGCGCTTCGACCAGCGCCTGGCCGGCATCCGCGCCGCCTGGCAGCACGTGCAGCAGGCCCTTCGGCAGGCCCGCCTGCTGCAGCACCTCGGCGATGACGAAGCCGCCGGCGTACGGCGTACGCGGATCCGGCTTGAGCACCACCGCGTTGCCCACCGCCAGCGCCGGCGCCACCGAACGCAACGACAGCACCAGCGGGAAGTTGAACGGCGAGATCACCCCGACCACGCCCAGCGGCAGGCGTCGCGCCAGGCTCAGCCGGCCCGGCGCGGTCGGCAGCACCTGGCCCTGCGCCTGCAGCGGCATCGCCGCGGCCTGCTGCAGCAGCACGATCGCCTCGCGCACCTCGTGCTCGCCCTTGGGCAGGATGCCGCCGGTCTCGCGGGCGATCAGCGCCGCGGCCGCCGCCGCATGCTGCTGCAGTACCTGCGCGGCGCGATGGAACACGGCCGCGCGCTCGCGCGGCGGCGTGGCCGCCCAGGCGCGTTGCGCCTCGCGCGCCTGCGCCACCGCCGCGGCCACGTCGGCGGCATTGGCCTGGCCGACGCGGTGCAGCGGCGTGCCGCTGCCCGGTTCGATCACCTCGAGGACGCCGCCCTGGGCAGCGACCCACTCGCCGTTGAAGATGCGCTCGCTCCAGGTGGATGCGGCGGCCAGGGGTTCGGTGCTGTGCATGCTGTGTGCTCTCGTGGAAAGAGGAAGAAAGAGTGGTTCAGAGGGCGGTGGCGGCCAGGCCGCCATCCACCGGCAGGTTGACGCCGTTGATCCAGCGCGCCGCATCGGAGGCGAGGAACACCACCGCTTCGGCGACCTCGTCGGCATAGGCCGGGCGCTTCATCTTGCCGGCATCGGCCTGGACCCGCTCGGGCCCGAGCATGGTGACGAAATCGCCCAGGATCGGCGTGAACACCGGACCGGGCGCGACGCTGTTGACCCGCACCGAATGCGCTGCGAACCAGTCGCGCGAGCGCAGCAGCGTCCACACGATCAGCGCTTCCTTGAAGTACTGGTAGCAGGTCGCCTGCGGCACCGGATGCGCCGCCAGCCAGTCGCTGCCGGCGGCGTAGCTGTCGGCGGCGGCCAGCTGCTTGTGCAGGTCCAGCCGCTGCGGCCACTCGGCGCCGAGGATGGAGGCGATGTTGATGATGCTGCCGCCGGGCACGATGCGCGGCAGCAACGCCTGGCTGAGGTGGCGCAGGCCCAGGTAGTTGACCTTCGCCACCACGTCCACCGGCGCGGTGCCGGGCACGCCGGCGATGTTGGCCAGCGCATCGATGCGCTCGGGCAGCTGCGCCACCAGCGCGTCGATCGAGGCCGGGTCGCCCAGATCGGCCTGGTGGAAGCCGTGCAGGGTCATGTTGACCGGCTGGCGGTCGATGCCGATCACGGTGGCGCCGTGGAAGCGCGCCAGGCGCGCGACCTCGGCGCCGATGCCGGAGGCTACGCCGGTAACGAGGATTGTCTTGTTGAGCAGGTTCATGGCAGCGCGTGTCCGTTGCGGAGTTGGTCAGAAGACGTGGATGTATTGCAGGTTGACGTTGTGGCCGGAGGGCGCGTTCTTGACCTCCACCGGCATGTAGAAATTGGCGTTGAAGATGTTCTTCTGGTCGATCCGCCACGACAGGCCGGGGCCCAGGTAGAACTGGGTCTGCTTGCTGTCGGCGACGCGTTCGCCATTGGTGCGGTTGTCGCGCAACTGCTTGAGGTAGTAGCCGTTGATGCCCAGGTGCAGGTCCTTGACCACTTCCAGCGAGCTGGCGAAGTTGAGCCAGGCGGCGTCGCCGGCCTGGCCGTTGCGGAACACGAAACCGTCGCCCTGCGGCACGTTGGAGGCCTTGTCGGCGCGGAAGTTGTAAATGTAGTTAAGCCGTCCGCTGATTTCCCAGCGCGGCGTCGGCAGGATGCTGAAGGCCCAGCTCGGCAGCACCGACCAGTAACCCGCGCCCTGGTTGACGTCGCGGTTGCGGTCGAACTTGCCGATCGGCGCCAGCACATCCAGTTCGAAGCGTTGCGAGAACACCGGGCGGCCATTGCGGATCACCGGTGCCATCTGCAGGTAGGGGCCGATGGTCAGGTCGCCCAGGCCGGCGCCGTTGTCGCGCAGCGCCACCGGGCTGTCGTACGCGAACGACGTATCCAGATCGACCAGCGCCGCCAGTGCGGTGATGCCGAGGGAGCCGCCGAACAGCTTGTAGTCGCTGAGGTAGGCCACCTGGGTCACCCACACCGAGGAGCCGATGTGCGGATCGCGGAACACCGGCACGTCGTCGCCGTGCGCGTCCTTGATCGCGTCGAAGTCGTAGCGGCGCAGGTACTGGATCGCGGTCCAGCCCGGGTTGGGCTTGCTGAAACCGTCGAAGAAGCTGGTGCCGCCGGTATTGATGCCGGTCGGCAAGGTGGCGCTCTGCGGCACCGATTGCGCGGCCGCCGGGGCGACCCAGGCGATGGCCAGCACGGCGAGCAGAGACAGGCGCGCACGGGCACGCGGCGACGAGGAGACACGGTAGCGGACACGCTTCACGGGCAGGCACTCCAAGCGAAAGGGGAACGGCGGGGTGCGGGGGGACAGGAACGCGAACACGCATCGCGCGCAGGGCGCGACCACGCGGCGACGCACGCCGTCAGCGGGACGCTGGCGGCGGGTCGGGAATCAGCGAGAAAGAAGGGCGGGCGGCAAGAACCAGCCGCGACGCAGGGGGCCGCTACAGGCGGTCGAGCGCGTCCAGCCGGTCCAGCGCCTGCAGCAGCGCGCGTGCCGAGGTCGCGCCGAGCGCGGTGCCGAGTTGCTGCTCCATGCGCACCACTTCGGCTTCGGCCTGCGCCAGCAGCGCCGTGCCGGCGGTGGTCAGATGCAGGTGCTGCATGCGCCGATCCTGGCGCCCGCGGACCTGCCGCAGCAGCTTGCGCTTGACCAGGCGCGCGACCACGATCGCCAGGTTCGGCGGCGACACGCTCAGCACTTCGCCCAGTTGCCGTTGGTTGATGCCGGGATTGGCGTCCACCAGCACCAGCAGCGAATACTCCACCGGCTTCAGTTCGAAGGCGCGCACGCAGTCCTGGAACAGCCGCCGCACCTGCAGTTCGGTGCGGGTGATGCGGTAGCCGATCAGGCTGGTCAGGCGTCGCTGGTCCACGCTGTCCGCCGTGTGCGGATCGGCGGGCAACGCGCTGTTGGACATCTCGGGACTCGGTTTCGAACTCACTGCGCTTCCTGCATGGGGCGTCCTGCGGCCAGGTCACGGCGGCTGCGCACGCATCCGTCGGCGCCGGCCGGCGGTGCCGTCGCCATTGCATTGTAGGGGCATGGCCGCGCATGGTCACAACGCCGCGTCCACGCGCCGCAGCAGCGCCCGGTACGGCGCGGCGGCGGTCCACAGGCACAGCGCGCCGAGCAGCGCCGCCCCCATGCACACCACGCCCAGCGACAGCCCGACCTGGCGCTCGTCGGCGAGTACGTGGTCGGTGCCCAGCGCCACCAGGTACGGCCCCAGGCCCAGCCCGATCAGGTTGACCAACAGCAGGTAGATCGAGGTGACCTGGCCGCGCAGGCGATTGGGGGTGACCGCCTGCAGGATCGCCGGTGCCAGCGCCACCGGCATGCCCAGCACGAACGTGGTCAGCGCGATCGCCGCCAGCGCCGGCCACGGCCCTGGTGCCACCGCGAACAGCGCACTGCTGATCACCAGCAGCACGGCGCCGACCAGCGAGATCTTCAGTGCCGCGTCGCGGCTGCCGCGCGCCGCCATGCGGTCGGCGAGGAAGCCGCTGAACAGCATGCCGGCGATGCCGAAGGTGAGGATGATGATGCCGTAGGCCGGGCCGATCTCGCCCGGGGTCCACTGCCAGCGGCGGATGAAGGTGGCTGGCAACCAGGCGGTGATGCCGAAGGTGATCATCGCGATCACGCCGTTGGCCAGGAACAGCGCCACGTACACCCGCGCGTTGTCGCGCAGGTGGCTCAGGTCCGGGCGCACGCTCGGCACCGCGGCGGCCTGCTCGCGCCGCGCCGGCTCGCGCACCGTGGCCATCAGCGCGATCACCGCCAGCCCGGGCAGCGCAACCAGGATGAAGGCCGCCTGCCAGGGCCGGAAGCTGCCCAGCAGCGGCAGCAGCACCGTGCTCTCCTTGCTGGTGGCCGCGATCACCAGGCCGCCGACGATGAACGCCGCCGCCGAGCCGATGTAGACGCCGGAGGTGTACACGCTCATCGCCCGCGCGCGTTTTTCCGGCGGGAAGTAGTCGGCCAGCATCGAGTACGCCGCCGGCGACAGCGAGGCCTCGCCGACACCGACGAACACCCGCGCCAGGAACAGGGTGAAGAAGCTGGTGACGTAGGCGCCGGCCGCGGTCGCCGCGATCCATACCACCACGCCGAGCACGATCAGGTTGCGGCGGTTGCGGCGGTCGGCGACGCGGCCCAGCATCACCCCGATCAGCGTGTAGAACACCGCGAAGGCGAAGCCGTGGACCAGGCTGAAGGCCGAGTCGGACAGCTGCAGGTCGCGCTTGATCGGCTGCACCAGCAATCCGAGGATCTGCCGGTCGACGAAGGACAGCGTGTAGGCCAGCAACAGCACGATGGTGACGTACCACGCATACAGCGGGCGGTACGGCGCAGACGATGGCAGCGGATCGCGCATGGAAAGGCTCCGGCTCAGAAGCGCAGGGTCAGGAAGGGGGCGATGTAGAAGTAGTCGCGGCCGCGCACCGGTCCCTCGCGCAGGAACGGCCCGGCCTGGGTGTAGTGGGCGTACACGTCCAGGCTGGCGAAGGCGTTGAAGCGGTACTTCACCCACACCACCGAGCGCGTGCCGATGTCGCGCGCATCGTTGGCGTCGCCCGGCTGCAGCACGCGCCAGCCGGCCGCGTACACGCCGTCGTGCAGGCTCTGCCGCTGCAGCTTGAGCACGTACATGTCGATCCACAGCCGCTCGCTGGGGCGCAGCACCAGTTCCGGGCCGATGGCGCGCACGTTGCTGCTGATCATGCTGCCGTCGAACACCGAGGCGCGCGCGTACAGGCCATTGAAGGTGTTCAGTTCGCCATCGCGCGGATCGCGGTCACCGGAGGATGCCTCCATGCGCCAGCCCAGGCGTGGCGTCCACGTCGTCGTGGCGAAGGTGTAGCCGCCGAACAGCGTGCCCTGCCAGGCGCGCACGCGCTGGCCGGCGAACCGGCCGCGCTGGCCGATCAGTTCCAGGTCGTAGTCCCAGCCCTGCACGGCGCCGCTCAGGCGCGTGGACAAGGTGTGCCGATGCTCCTCGCCGACCACGCCGCCATAGCGACGCCCGTCCTGCACGGTGTCCAGGTACAGCGTCTCCAGCAGCGCCGCCTTCGGCTGGCTGGGCGACAGCGGCACTTCGGCGTGCGCGCCCCACAGACGCTGGTCGCGGTTGCTGCGGTCGTCGAAGCTGCCGGTACGGGTCAGCACCGGGCGCCCCCACAGCAGGCCGCCGCTCCAGCGCGGCTGCCGGGTCAGCAGCCGTACCGCGTCGAACGGCATGCGCGAATTGGCCGGGTCGCGCGGATCGAGCAGGCGCTGCCAAGCGTAGGCGATCTGCTGGCGGCCGGCGCGCAGGCGCCAGGCCGGCGCCTTCTGCCCGTCGGACAGTTCGACGAACCCCTGCGCCAGGTCCAGCGGGTTGCGGTCGGTGGCCTGCACGGGCCGTGTCTGCAGGCCAGCCACGCGGCTGTCGGCGAGTTCGCCGAACAGACGCACATACGCCGACGGCCGGTAGTCGGCCCACAAGCGCAGGCGCTGCTGCGCATAGCCATGCGGATCGGTGGCGAAGCGGCCGAAGCCGGCGTGCTCGCGGTAGTCGTACAGCGTGCGGCTCTCGCCGCCGAGGCTGAGCCAACCGTCGCCGAGCGGGAGGTACTTCCACTTCTCCCAGCCCTGGCGCGAGCGCTCGGCCAGCGCCGAATAGTCTTCCTGATCGGCCAGCAGCTTGCCCTGCGGGCCGTTGGGTTCGGCATCGGCCTGGGCGCAGCCGACGCTGCACAGCATTGCCAGGCACACGGTACGGTGCGCACGCCGCGCGCGCGCAAGAGGCACAGTCATCGATTCCCTCCCAAGTCTCGAAGCCAGTGGTGCGAAGAAGCGCGATCCGGCTATGCGGTGGCGCGGCCGAGTGGTGCGGTCATGACGGCGGCGCCGCCACCGCGCCCGGTGCGGTGCCGGCGTAGAGCTGTTCGACCAGCGCCGCCCGCGCGCGCAGCACGTTGCGCTGGTTGATCGACCCCTTGTCGGTGATTTCGCCCGCCTCCAGGTTCGGCGGCAGCTCCAGCCACGCCGCGCGCGCGACATGGCTGGCGCTGCCGGTGGCGCTGCGGTTGAGCGTGTCGAGCAGCCGCTGCAGCCAGGCGCGCACCGGCGGCGCCTGCAGCACCTGCGCCGTCTCGGCCTGCGCCGGCAGCCCGGACAGCGCCTGCAGCACGTCCAGCCGCGGGAACAGCAGCAGGCCGATGGCGTCGCGGTCGGCACCGGTGACCACCACGTCCTGCACGTACGCGGCACCTTCCATCAGCACCCGCGTGCGCAACGGGCCGACGCTGACGAACACGCCGGAAGACAGCTTGAAGTCCTCGGCCAGGCGGCCGTCGAACAACAGGCCGCGCTCGGGATGCTGCGGATCGATCGGCTTGAGCGCGTCGCCGGAGCGGTAGAAGCCTTCCTCGTCGAAGGCCTCGGCGGTCTGCTGCGGCGCGTTCCAATAGCCCGGCATCACGTGCGGCCCGCGGAAGCGCGCTTCCAGCTTGTCGCCGACCGGCACCAGCTTGACCTCGCAGCCCGGCGCCGGCACGCCGACGTCGCCAGGCGTGTTGCTGGTGCCGTGGGTGAAGGTGCACGACGGCGCGCACTCGGTCATGCCCAGGCCGGCGAGCATGCGGATGCGCTCGCCGCAGTGCGCCTCGGCGATGCGTTCCAGGCGGTCCCACACTTCCTGCGACAGCGCCGCGGCGGCGAAGAAGAACATGCGCATGCGCGACAGGAACGTCTCGCGCAGCGCCGCATCCTGTTCCAGCGCCTGCGCCAGTTGTTCCCAGCCGCGCGGCACGCTCAGGTACACGGTGGGCGCGATCTCGCGCAGGTTGCGCAAGGTCTGCTCGAACAGCGCCGGGGTCGGCTTGCCGTCGTCGAGGTAGAAGCTGCCGCCGTTGTACAGGGCGATGCCGATGTTGTGGCTGCCGCCGAAGGTGTGGTTCCACGGCAGCCAGTCGACCAGCACCGGCGTCTGCCCGAGCACCGGGAAGGTCTGCAGCAGCATTTGCTGGTTCGCGCACAGCATGCGCTGGGTGGTGATCACCGCCTTGGGCAGCAGGGTGGAGCCGGAGGTGAACAGGAACTTGGCGATGCTGTCCGGGCCGCAGGCGGCGAAGGCGGCATCGGCCGCGTCCAGCGCGCGCGGCGCCAGCAGTTCCTCGAAGCGCAGGCAGGCGCGATCGCGCAGGGTGCCGCGCACGCACACCGCCGGTACATCGGTGGGGAACACGGCAGCGATCGCCGGGGCGAACGCGGCGCCGTCGCTGGCGAACAGCAGGCCCGGACGCAGCACCTCGGCCACATGCCGCAGCTTGGCGAAGTCGCGCGACAGCAACGCATAGCCCGGCGACACCGGGCAGTACGGGATGCCGGCGTACATCGCCGCGAACGCGAGCTGCAGGTGCTCCAGGTCGTTGCCGGACAGGATCGCCAGCGGCCGTTGCGCCGACAGGCCCATGTCCAGCAGATGCGCGGCGATGCGGCGGGTGCGCTCGAGCATCTGCGCGTAGCTCAGGCGCCGCCACTGCCCGGCGTCGTCGCGCTGCGCCACGAAGGTGGCATCGGGGGTGTGCAGCGCCCAGTGCTGCAGGCGCTGCAGCAGGTGCCTGGGCAGCGGCGCCAGCGGTTCGCGCGCGCGCAGGCGCAGCACGCCGTCGGCATCGCGGTGGACCTCGGTATCCGCGTGGCTCAGTCCGACAGGACGGTAGCGCGCGGCGGTGGCAACGGACTCAGCGGCATTCATCGGAACCATCCGGGGGAGAGAGACGGCACGGCGTGCGGCAACGCCGCCGCGGCCCCCGCGGGGCCGCAGGCGACGCGACGGGTCAGCGCTTGTAGGTCTGCAGACCGGGCTTGATGGTTTTGTCGTCCAGGAATTGCTTCAGGCCCTGTTGCCGGCCCTTCTCGGGATCGCGGTGATTGGACTGGTCGACCTTGGCGTACAGGTAGTCCTCGTTCTGCTCCCAGGTCAGCTCGCGGCAGCGCTTGAAGCCGTGCTTGGCGAAGCGCAGCACCACCGGGTTCTTCTGCTGCAGTTCCTGCGCCAGCTTGGTCACTTCCTCACGCAGCTGCGCGCGCGGCACGCTGGCGTTGACCAGGCCCATCTGCGCCGCCTCGGTGCCGGTGAAGGTGCGCCCGGTCATGATGTAGAGCATGGCGTTGCGGTGGCCCATGGTGTCGGCGACGGCCTTGCTGACCAGGTTGCCCGGGGGGATGCCCCAGTTGATCTCCGACAACCCGAACACCGCTTCGTCCGCGGCGATGGCCAAGTCGCAGGCGACCAGCGGCGAGAACGCGCCGCCGAAACACCAGCCGTTGACCGCGGCGATGGTCGGCTTGCTGTAGAAGCGCAGCAGGCGCCACTGCCACTGCGAGCAGTCGCGGCGCATGCGCTCCTGCACGATCTCTTCCTTGCCGTCGGTCTCGCGGAAGTATTCCTTCAGATCCATGCCGGCCGACCAGGATTCGCCGGCGCCGGTCAGCACCAGCACCTCGGCGCTGCTGTCCAGCTCCAGCGTCTCCAGCACGTCGATCATTTCGCGATTGAGGGTGGGACTCATCGCGTTGCGCTTGTCCGGCCGGTTCAGGGTGACCCAGGCGATGCCTGCGTCGATCTCGACCTGGACGGTCTGCCAGCGGTCTTGGTAGCTGCTCATGGATAGGCCTGCATGGGGAGGGGGGAGAGAGCGGATCACTTAGGACTGATAATAGTTATAGATCATCATTATTTCGGCGCAAGCTGCAGTGCAGCATGGCGGGCGGCGCTGTGGCGGGAGCATGGCGGCCCGCCCATGGGCGGGGTGACAGCAACCGCGATACGAATTCTTTGGACTCGCGAAGGGAGCAAGCCATCCCAGGACCTTGGATCCGCCACCGCATCACCGCGAGCCTTCACGCCCAGCGAACGCAATGCTCACAGGGGGCGTTCAGTCCCGGGTTAGCATCCAGCCCACAGGGGTTCCGTCGACACCGGGGTGATGTGATGCACACCGTCTCCGCGCTTGACCAACCGACCCACGCTCGCGTCAGCATCGATCTGGACGCCGAGATGGCGTACTGGCAGCAGGCCCATGCCGAGGGCCGTCTCGGCCGCCAGGGCTTCGCCGACTACGCGCAACTGCTGAAGATCGGTTATGACGTGTACCTGGCCTACCCGCGCGCCAACGAGGCGCAGCTGTACCGCGTGCTGCAGGACGCTTATCACCAGTGCGCGCCGATGCTGTCGGTGCCGTGGGACGAGGCGCGCTGGCTGGTGCGGCATGCCTGGCAGCACCTGGCGCATTCGGGGCGGCGGCACTGAACAGCGCCCAGCGCAGCCGGGCATATCGTCGTTGCCAGGGCAGGAGCGGCGTCAGCCGCGACGGGCGTTACCGAGAATGCTTGTCGCGGCCGACGCCGCTGCTACGCTGCGTCTTCGGTCGTGATGGAAGGCGCCCCCGAGGCGCCGTCTCCTGGCGCAGCGGCGACAACCGGATAGCAGCCCATCGCGCGCACGGCACACCGCGGCGTGCGCCGCGTGTTGCTGTTGCACGCATCCGGCACCGCATGCGGCTCAACGCGACGAAGCGGGTGGCGAGGCGCTGTGCTCCTTCGCTTCCAGGCGCCCATGGAACGCGTTCGATCCCTTGCCGGGCGCCGTCGCCGCCTCGCCCTCGCTGCGCTTGAGGCGCTGCTTGCGCTGTTCGACCACGCGGCTGGCCAGTGCCACGCGGCGCCCGATCACCATGTCGGTCAGCCAGTCGATCAGGTGGCGCGTATAGGCGGCCTGGTGCGCCTTCTCGGTCAGCGCGTGATCGGCGCCGGCGATCATGCGCGTGGTCAGCGAGCGTGCGTTGGAGAACGCTGCCGCGTAGTTGTGCAGTACCTGGCTCGGCACGATGGTGTCGCGTTCGGCCTCCACCAGCAGCACATCGCCGCGATAGCGCTGGCAGGCCGCCAGGGCGCGGTTGTCCGCCGGCGTCACCACGCGGTTGCGGTAGGGCATCAGATCGGGATCGCGGTTCAGCGCGACTTTCGGACCGTCCCAGTGCGCGTCCTTGTACAGCGCCGGCGAGCGCAGGGCCAGCCACTCCACCGGCCGCTCCAGCGTGAGCAACGCGGCCAGGTAGCCGCCGTAGCTCAGCCCAACGACCGCGATCGCGTCCGGATCCACGTGCGGCGACGCCGCCAGGCGATCGTAGGCGGCCTTGATGTCGTTCAGGTTCTGCGCGCGCGTCACCGTCTCGCGCATCGCCGCCAGGCCTTCGTGGCCGCGCAGGTCGAAGGTCAAGCACACGCAACCCAGGCCGGCCGCTTCGCGCGCGCGCACCAGGTTGTGATGCTGGTTGCCACCCCAGCCGTGCACGAACAGCACGCCGGGCAGGCGGCTGGTCGGGGTCAGCAAGGTGCCGCTGAGCGCCGCGCCGTCGACCGGGATGTCGATGCTGGACAGTTCGGCTTCCATGGTCAGGTCACGCTGCGCATGTAGCGGTACTTGGTCAGCAGGCCGGTGCGCGGCTCTTCGCCCACGTAGTACACCTGCGCCCCGGCCGGCGGCGGAGGATGCGCGCCATAGCGCTCGACGGCGGCGGCGACCACGCGTTGCAGAGTCGGCGACTGCTGGAACGCAGCGACCGCGGCCAGTTCCGCCGGCGTGGCGCCGCCGACGCGCCAGGACTGCTCGAGGACGCCGCAGGCGAAGCTGCCATCGGCAAGCAGCCCCTCGATTACGTCGTAGTTGCGGCGCGACGCATAGAAGCCCGGATAGGCCGCAGCCACCAGCCGGTCGTAGTCGCGTGCCTTCAGCACCGCGGTGCGCTGGCGCGGCGGCAACGGCTGTTCCAGCAGTGTGTCGAGGGTGCCGCGGATCACCTGCAGTTCCGAGCCGCCGTACGCCTCGCGGCCGCTGCCATCGCGGGTGACCGACTGCGTGCCGCAGTAGGCGATGGTCACGCCGGCGCAATGTGTTTCGCCGACGCTGAAGGTGGTCGGCTGCTGCAGATGCCGTTCCAGCACCACCCCATGCTCGCGCAACGCGTGCGCGGGCAGTGTCGCCAGCGCCGCATCCAGCGCCTGCGCGTCGCCGAGCAGCACCTGCCCGAGCCCACCGACGCCATGCGGCAGCTTCAGCCGCACCGGGCCGCCGTCGCACAAGCGCGCGTACGCGCGTCGGGCATCGGCAGCGCTGAAGGCGGCGTAGCCCGGCAGCGTGGCGGACGCCAGCGCCGCGCCCAGGTCGGGCTGCCACCCGTCAGGTGACTGCGCATCGCTCTCGATCAGCGGATGGCTGATCGCCTTGGTGGCGACGAAGGCGTACGGCACCACACCGCCCAGCAGATCGGCCGCCGCGTGCACGCCGAGCTGCTCGGCCTGCGCGGTGGTCAGGGTGTCGTCGGGCACGCAGAACGCACCCGCACCGGCGGCACAGCGCTCGTCGTGCACGGGCAGGTGCATCAGCCGCCCCACTTCGGCGACCACCCAGGCATGCGTGGCTGCCTCGTGGCCCCCGGACACGGTCTCCCGCACCTGGCAGGCGCGGACATTGGCATGCACGGTGGATCGGGCCATGCGGAACGCTCCGTGCGGATTGGAAAGACGCGCTGCCTCAGCCATGGTCGTACCACTGCAGCAGCAACACGGCGGCCGCGGCCAGCGCCAGCAGCGCAGCAACCACGCGCAGCCAGCGGCTGGCGCGCAATTGCCGCCACCAGGCAGCGGCTTCGGACGTGCCGCTGGCATCGCGCGCGCGTCGACGCTGTGGCGCGGACGCGGAAGGAGGGGCCGCAGACTGGCGGTCGTCGTGACGCATGGCGCAAGGCTGTCGCGCACGCTGTCGCATGGTGGTGAACGCGATGTGGTGTGCGTGTCATCGCGCGAAAACAAGGGCCGGCCGCGTCCGGTCAACCGCATCATCGCGTAGGCGATGCGCGTCGCGCTTGCGGTAAAGAGGACTCAGTGCGAGCACACAGCCAGTGCGAGCAATAGCGTCATCACGGTCGATCGTCAGCGCAGCAACGCACGAACGCTGTCGTCGACACCGTAGTCAGGCCGCCGCCGTCGCCGTGGCATGGTGAGCGGGCAAGCGGGCATCGATCCGGTGCTTGCCGGCCAGCGCCTGCATGCCCTGCAAGGTGGCCTGCACCGCGCTGGCATAGCCGCTGCGCCATAAGTCGGCGCGCGACTGCCGCGATGCCGCCGCATTCAGCGCCAATGCGAAGGCCTGCACGCGCGGATCGGCCAGCGCGGCGCGCTCCAGGAAGGGCTGCTCCGGGGCGATGACGTCGACCGGGGCCAGCCAGGCGTCGGCGACCAGCTCGGCCACGCCGGCGCGGTGCGAGAGCTGGTGCATGGCGCTGAGCGTTTCATGCAGCATTTCCAGGCACGCCCATTGCCACAGCGCGGCCTTGTACTGCGGGTCGGCCTGGTCCAGGGCGGACAAGGCGCCATCGACATGATCGATGCGAAGATCCTGCATGGCCGACTCCACGATACGGCGTTGCGATCCGCACATTCTGCGCGGCGAAAGTGAGCGCAACGTGAGTCGTGCGGCGGCGGTGGCGGTGGCAGCGTACAGGCGGTCACAGCGGGCGCGGCGGCAGCCATCGCGTATACTGGCCGCGCGCCTGCTCGCGCCGCTCTCTCACTACGCGCTTCCCATGACGCCACCCTGACACCCGCAGCTTGCATCGGCCCGCCTCGACGGCAGGCCGCAAGTTGTTGGTTTTCCATTGCATACAGCGAGCGCTGCCCTGCGACAGGGCGGTGTCGGGAGCGTATACCTTGAAATTTTCCTCTTCCCTGCGCCAGTCCTGGTGCGGCAATCTCCGTGGCGACGTGCTCGCCGGCCTGGTCGTGGCATTGGCGCTGATTCCCGAGGCGATCGCGTTCTCGATCATCGCCGGCGTCGATCCCGAAATCGGCCTCTATGCCGCCTTCTGCATCTGCGTGACCATCGCCTTCGCCGGCGGGCGCCCCGGCATGATTTCCGCCGCCACCGGCGCGATGGCGCTGCTGATGATCGGCCTCGTCAAAGAGCACGGCGTGCCCTATCTGCTCGCGGCCACGCTGCTGACCGGGGTGCTGCAGATCCTGGCCGGGCTGTTCAAGCTCGGCGCGCTGATGCGCTTCGTCTCGCGCTCGGTGATCACCGGCTTCGTCAATGCGCTGGCGATCCTGATCTTCATGGCACAACTGCCCGAACTGATCGGCGTGCCCGTCCCGGTCTACCCGCTGGTCGCGCTGGGTCTGCTGCTGATCTACGGCCTGCCCTGGCTGTCGCAGCGCAGTTTCCCGGGTATCGGCCTGTGGCTGCTGGTGCTGGGCGCCGCCTTGACCGCCGGTAGCATGGCGCCGTGGACGCTGCTGCCGGTCGCCTTGGGTGGCGCCGCGGCGCTGCTGTTGGGGCACCGCTGGACGCGCGGCCTGGCCGTGCCGCCGCCGTTGGTGGCGATCGTGCTGCTGACCGGGCTGGCACTGTACTTCGGCATCCACGTGCCCACCGTCGGCGACAAGGGACAACTGCCCGATCGCCTCCCCAGCCTGCTGCTGCCGGCCGTGCCGTGGACGCTGGAAACGCTGCGGATCGTGTTCCCGGTCGCGGCGACGATGGCCGTGGTCGGCCTGCTCGAGTCGATGATGACCGCACAGATCGTCGACGACATGACCGACACGCCCAGCGACAAGAACCGCGAATGCGTGGGCCAGGGCGTGGCCAACATCGTCAGCGGCCTGTTCGGCGGCATGGCCGGCTGCGCGATGATCGGGCAATCGGTGATCAACGTGAAGTCCGGCGGGCGCGGCCGGCTGTCCGCGCTGGTCGCCGGCAGCGTGCTGTTGCTGCTGGTGGTGTTCGCCGGCGCCTGGGTGCGGCAGATCCCGATGGCCGCGCTGGTGGCGGTGATGATCATGGTCTCGGTGGGCACCTTCAGCTGGCGCTCGCTGGCGCAATTGCGCACCCATCCGACCAGCTCCAGCGTGGTGATGCTCGGCACCGTCGCGGTGACCGTGGCCACCCACGACCTGGCGCGCGGCGTGCTCACCGGCGTGCTGCTGTCGGCGCTGTTCTTCGCGCGCAAGGTCGGGCGCATGCTGCACATCGCGCGCAGCGAGGACGCCGATGGCGGCCACACCTACCGCATCCGCGGCCAACTGTTCTTCGCCTCGGCCGGCGGCTTCGCCGGTGCCTTCGACTTCGCCCACGCGCCGGCACGGGTCACCCTGGATCTGAGCGACGCGCACGTCTGGGACATCAGCGCCATCGGCGCGCTGGACCAGGTGGTGATGAAATTCCGCCGCCACGGCGCGCAGGTCCAGGTGCTGGGACTGAACCCGGACAGTGCGGCGATGGTCGGGCGGCTGGGCAGGCACCAGCGCGACGATGTGGAAAGCGTTCCGCTGCATTGAGGCCCGGCCGGGACGATCGTGTCGGCACGGCGGCACGGCGCAGCGCGCGGTCACGCCGCGCGCCGTCCCGCGTGCCGACATGGCGACGACATCGGCCGAGTAAATATCCCCCGGCAAAGCTGGGGGCTTTAGAGATGTGAGCTGCTAAAAGCGGCTACGGCGGCGCTACGCGCCTCCCTTATTAGGGCCACCTGAAGGTGGCCGACTACCTCAGCAACTGCAATTAGTCCAAGCGCCGACCGCATTCCAGAATCCACACTATTTTGAATCCGGAAAATTGTCCAAGAAATTTGTCAACAAAAACAATTAGACCTTACTCTGAGGAAAAGCCCGGCGAGCAGCGGCTCGCCGGGTGTTTTTTTGTATCAGATCGCCAGGAACTTACCGTCGGCGCGCCACTTCTTCCGAGTCTAGCGCACCCGATATGTGCTTCGCCGCTCACTCTTATTTCTCGAGCCGCGCCTTGCGCAATGGATCCAACTCACTTTTCCAATCTCGTCAGCTCGCCAATCGAATCCGCCAATAGCCATCGGTCCTTCTTGCATCGGATCCAACACCAAATGCGCTTAGATTTTCACTTCGTTAATCGCTGAATTCACGAATGCGTCCACACCAAGCTCGGTCGCGCTCGGATACGGTTTCTTGGCGATATCACCGACATCGAAAATAGTGGCAAGCGATGCTTTTGCATGCCGTCAGCACCTCCAGAAGCTTCGCTCAAAGCGTGTAATGAGCACCAGCAATACATGAGCATTGGAGTGCCATGTTGGCCAGCCGATGCTTCTGCTATCAGGCCCGGTAGCGCATCATGCCTGGTCGCGATCGGCTCCAATGCACGACTGACCAAATGATAGGATTAGACTGCTAGCACAACACTGTCGACGCGCTGCACGATCAGACAGGTCTCCTTCGAATGCAAGCCGGCACCCGAGGGTACGCTTTTAAATCACCTTTGATATTCAACCGTCCTTAGACCACACCTCGTTTCTTGGGTCGAACTCACTGGTCTCCATTTTTTCGCCGCGCCAGCCAAAGCCGCAGACCGCCACCACACCTTGTTGCATCGGGTCCAAAGCCAGAGCTTTCTCGATGTCGGCCTCGTTGATGGCGGATGTCACGAACGCTCCCAAGCCCAGCTGCGTGGCACTCACGTACAGCATCTGTGAGATATGTCCTATGTCCAAAAGCACCGCTCGGTATGCCTTGGCATGCAGTCGGTACTTCCAGAAACTGCGTGAAAACCGCAATACCAGAACGATCATGACCGGCGCATCAGCGAACCAGTGCTGACCTGCAAGTGCCAATCTGGCAAATACGTCCAACGGCGCTTCCGGCGGCGGCAGAGGCTGCAGTGCGTGTTCGATCGGGTGGTAGTGATACAACCCCGGGGCCAAGCCTTCGACGCGATTCACCAGCAAATACGCTTCTACCGGATGCAACCCTCCCCCGGAGGGAACGTACTTCTTAAGAAAGACGGTATCTTCCTGTACGCGTACCTGGGCGTGCGCCATCAAAGCGCGCTGCAACATTCTCGCAAGCAACTCCTGCGACAGTGAGCGCTGGATGTCGAAGTTGCGGCATGTCGTTCGCCTTGCGAGCAGGCCATCAAACTCGTCCTCAGGCAAACGCGGCATCCGTATCCGATTCAGTGCATCACCACGTTCGCTTACCGCAGGCGGCGGCGCACCCAGCTTGGTTCGCAACTCCACAGCGGTCGTCATCTCGCCCTCGGCCATTGCCGTTACGCTGTCCACCGACTGCCAACGGCTATGCCGGTGCATCAACGCGGCCATGGGCCACCAGTGTCCGCAGCGGAGCGCGTCGTCGCGCCGCCGGTGCTCGCAATCCTCGTCGTCGCTAATCAGCAGACCATGGGACAAGAGCCTCTTGACGGCTTCTTTCGGATAGCCTTCTAATCGCGCATCGTCGATCCATTCGCCAGGACCCACATCCCCCAGGATTTCGCGTTCGACTTCGCTCACGTCTATCTCGCCGTCCACATGCGCGGCCAGGGCCAGCCAACGTCGCTCGCGCGCCAGTCCATTCCCCCCCGACAGGAGCGACCTGACATCCACGGACACACTTTCGCGATTTTCAAAGAATACGATTGCACACCGACGTAACCGCATAAACCCTCAACAAAGGACTTCCACGACAATAAAAATTCTTCAAAAGATCCACCGAGCAACCGCGACCGTATGCCTGCGTCGCATGACTACAAAATCAGGGGACCCCAATGAGCCAGAATGACGAATACACTCCGTTTAGTCACGACGCCGCCTATAACTTGATCGACAAGCTATCCAGCGACGACGCGTTCCGCAACTTGTTTGTCACCGACCCCGCAAAGGCGATGGAAGAAGTCGGGGTTCCCGAGGACATCATTCAAGTGGCGCTGGGTAAAGACAAGTGTCTTGATGTCAAGAACCTTGCGCCCAAAGAAGAACTGGCAGCTGCAAAAGATCTTCTGATTGAATCCCTGACATCGAAAACGGCCTACCATGTCGTTCACTGCTTCGAGGCCGGAGAAGTGGATTCGAGCCTTCGCAGGAAGTAATCGGGAAGCCTGTCTACAGGCCAGTCGCGGCGAAAGCTCGAGAGTGATTGCCGCGCCTGCTGCGCATCGCCCATGGCGCCCCAGGTCCGCGCCGAGCTCAGGTGGGCGAGAGTACAATCGGCGATGTTCATACTCTGGAAAGCCTGGCCTCCGAACGGCTCCGCGTAAGCCAATCCGCGGTGGCGGGCTATCCAGTCATCCTGTTGCAGCGCCTGCTTGTACTGTCCTGCCGCATAAAGCGCATCGCGCAAGGCAACGTGCATCTGGAAAGGTTCGTTACCGTCGATTTTGGTAGAGAGATAGCTGACCGCCTGATCGGGGGCCTTCATAAGCCGCAACTTTTCCGCCTTTGCAATCGCGACGAACTGATGCACAACAGGGTTGCTGGTCTTTGTAGCAAGTGGCAGCAAGGATGCGAGCATCCTGTCACTCGCGGCGACATGGCCCGCTCTTTGCGCCAACCTGATGACCGCAAGAGCATTCACCAACAGGTCGTCGCGGTCGCGGACATCGCCCTCGGCAACCTCCCTCATTATTTCGTCAAACAGCCGATCCAGACCGGCCAAGTCCATGGCATCGGGCTCGACCAGGTACTTGATCGTACTAGCCATAACCCTCAGCGGATATTTGGGCAGGGGAGGAACATCTGAGGATCCGCTTGCCGCTTGTGTTGCCAGTACCCGCGCATCTTCGAGACTGCCTTGGTCCACTGTAACGGCTACTTTCTCGAAGATGCTGAGCATGCCATCCCCGCCCATGCCGCTCATGGAAAGGGAGTCGAGTATTTTCCGTGCGTCAGAAAAATTTCCAGATGCGGCTAACGCTGCCGCGTGATATCTCGTCTTTTTGTAGCCACCGATGTCTTCGGCCGTCGAAAATGCGGCAACGGCATCCGCATAGTCCTCTTTAGCCAAGAGCGAACGTCCCTTTAGCTCGAAGGCAACATCCCTTAAAGGATTTTGCTGCACCGCGAATCCATCGACTTCACTCAATGAGGCATCGTAGTTTCCAGAATTGAACTGGTACCAGGCGCTTTCTGCAATTCCCGCATAAAAATCCGGATACATGCCAGCCAGCATCTTCCACTTGGCCGGCGCTACACGCCAGTTGTCCGCCTGAAACTCCGCTTCCCAAGCATCCAGATAAAGCGCGTCGCGGGGCGGTAAATGGCTGCGAAGCGAAGCTGCCTTCAATAAATAGGGCTGCGCTGCGGCGTTATCGGAGATGGATACATACACCCGCATGATGCCCATATAGGCTAGCGCGAACTCGTTGTCGAGCTCGATCGCTTTCTGAAAGTACTGCAGCGCGCTCTTGAAGTCGCGACGGGTGTAGAAGTTTATGGCGACTGCATAGGCTCTTAAAGCATCAAGACTACTGGTCGTAACTTTTGGAAGGGGAGCAGAATTGCTGCTGATGCTATCCATGGCTTCGCCAAGACCTTGGCGCAACGAAGTCGCCACCTGGTCGACGGAACCCAATACGGAGCCAAGTCCCTTCCCATCCGCGGACTCTACTGCAACGGTGGTCTGTGTACGCGGATCCACTATCTCCGCACTCAAGCGGATGCGCCCACCTATCTCTGCAATCGTAGGCAAAATGACCGCACGCGCATCATCGCGCATCGCGACTTCGGAGGCGATGACGCGATCAACCTTGGTGCTGTCCGGGTCGCGCCGCATCCTGCTCAATGTATCGCGGACCTTGAGATCGCTGAGGACGTTTACATAGCGCGATTGTTCCAAACTGATGCGAAACGCCTGCTCCAGGGAATCATCCAGCACTGCATCGCCCGTCAGATTCCGCAAATCCCCCACCACCACCCAGTCGCGTTCGGCGAAGGCGATGGCCGGCTGCGGGCGGGTGACGAACCAGGCGCCGACGGCGAACGCGGCGATCAGCGCCGCTTCCGCCGCCAGCGCCGCCGGCCGCCGCCACAGCGGGATGTCGCGCCAGGCCTTGGGCGTGGGCTTGGGCGCGCGCAGCGGGGTGTGGCCGATCTCGCCGACTTCGTAGATCTCCAGCGGGGTCGGCACACCCTTGAAGCGCCAGCGGCCGTGGGATTTCCACAGCAGGCGCTCGCCGCGTTCGCCCAGCTCGCGCGCGGCGCGGTGGGTCAGCGACTCGGCCACCGCCGACAGCAGGATCTGCCCGGGCCGGGCCAGGGTCATCAGCCGCGCCGCGGTCGGCTTGGCCAGGCCTTCCACCTCCAGCGGCTTGGCGCCCACCTGCACGGCGGCGTCGCTGTTGCGCCAGGTCAGCACTTCGCCCACATGCAGGCCGGCGCGCACCTTCAGGTCCAGCGCGCGCGACGCGCCCAGCGCATGCAGGCCGCGGCTGTAGTCCAGGGCGAAACCAAGACCGTCGATCGGCCGTTCGAACAACAGCAGCAGCCCGTCGGAACGGTCGATCAGGCGGCCGCGCCAGCGCTGCTGCAGTTCCAGCACCAGCGAGTCGTGCAGCTTGAACAGCTCGGCGGCGTTGGCGTCGCCGAGTTTTTCCACCAGCGCCACCGAGTCGCACAGGTCGGTCAGCAGCAGGGTGCGCAGCTGCGGGACCTCGGGCTGTGGTGCGGTGGCATCGGTCATGGCGGCGGCTCGGCGGGGACGCGGTAGCTCAGCAGGGGGCGGAGGTGAGGTCGTGCCAGTACAGCCGGTTGCCGCCCTGGCGCTTGGCTTCGTACAGCGCCGCGTCGGCGTTGGCGTACCAGTCGTTCCAGTCCGAATGCGGATCGACGCGGCTGATGCCGATGCTGACCGGGCAGATGTGCGGCGCCGGGTGCGGCACGCCCAGCAGGTTCTGCACGGTGGCGAGCACGAACTCGCCGATGCGGCGCAGGTCCTCGACCGTGCCGGCGGCCACCAGCAGGCAGAACTCGTCGCCGCCCAGGCGGCACGCCGTGTCGTCCGGCCCGGCCACCGAGCGCAGGATGTTGGCGACGTTCTGCAGCACGCGATCGCCAACCAGGTGGCCGTGGGCATCGTTGATGTGCTTGAAGCGGTCGCAGTCGATCAGCAGCAGGCCCGGGCCGGGCGAGCGGCCATCGCGGCGACACTCCTGCAGGCGCAGGATCAGTCCGCGGCGGTTGTGCAGGCCGGTCAGTTCGTCGGTCCGCACCAGTTCCTCGGTCTGGCTGAGCTGGTGGGTGGTGGCGTAGAGGTTGTCCAGCGCCGCTTCCAGGTCGCGGTTGCGCCGACGCAGCTGACGGATCAGGGTCTGCTCGTTCATCACCACGCGCATGATCGTGCGGCGCAGGAAGTAGGCGACCACGCCCGGGTCGCGCTCGACCAGGCGCTGGAAGTCGTCGTGGTCCAGTTCCACCAGGGCGCCGTCGCTGGCGGCGAGCGCGTCGGCGCTGCGCATGTGGTTGCCGATCAGCAGGCCCAGCTCGCCGAAGAACTCGCCATGGCCCAGGTGCTTGACCACCAGGTCCTCGCCGAAATCCAGATCGATCACGCCGCTGGTGATCACGAACATCGCGCTGCCGCCGTCGCCACGGCGGAACAGCACATCGCCGGCGCGCACCGTCCGGGCGCGACCGAACTCGGAAAACAGACGCAATTCTGCGGCGGTCAGCACCGCCAGCTCGTTCGGCTTCGGAGCGACCGCAGCGTTGGAAATTGTGCCGCGTGCGGTGGATGCGGCGCTGTCGCAGCTCATCCGGCCCCCTAATGTGACGTCGCTGGCCCTGTCCGCGGAGCATAGCACCTACACGCCGCGCTCACGATACGTTTCACAGGCAATCTCGCCCCTGCAAGAGACATCGCAAGCCGCCGCTGCGGCGATCTGTCGCACGCGGTAGACAGCGCCGTTCCGCCGACGGCAGCGCATGAAAAAAAGCCCGGGCGAACCCGGGCTTCCCACCTCCTGCCAGGGAGGGGCGATCGATCGGCGCGCCTGGCTGCAGGTCAGGCCGCTTTCTCGCCATGGAACTGCTCTTCCTCGGTCGAGCCCTTCAGCGCGGTGGTCGAGGACTGACCCTGCTGGATTGCCTGGGTCACCGCATCGAAGTAGCCGGTGCCGACCTCGCGCTGGTGCTTGACCGCGGTGAAGCCGCGGTCGGCGGCGGCGAACTCGGCCTCCTGCAGTTCGACGAAGGCGCTCATCTGCCGGCGCGCGTAGCCATGCGCCAGGTTGAACATCGAGTAGTTCAGCGCATGGAAGCCGGCCAGGGTGATGAACTGGAACTTGTAGCCGTAGCTGGCGATCTCGCGCTGGAACTTGGCGATGGTGGCGTCGTCCAGGTTCTTCTTCCAGTTGAAGCTGGGCGAACAGTTGTAGGCCAGCAGCTTGCCGGGGAACTTGGCGTGGATGGCCTCGGCGAACTTGCGCGCGAACTCCAGATCCGGCTTGCCGGTCTCGCACCAGATCAGGTCGGCGTAGGGCGCGTACGCCAGGCCGCGGCTGATCGCCTGGTCCAGGCCCTTGTGGGTGCGGAAGAAGCCCTCGACCGTGCGCTCGCCGGTGGTGAACGGGCGATCGTTGGGGTCGATGTCGCTGGTCACCAGGTCGGCGGCCTCGGCATCGGTGCGCGCCACCAGCAGCGTCGGCACGCCCATCACGTCGGCGGCCAGGCGCGCGGCGTTCAATTTCTCGATCGCCTCGCGGGTCGGCACCAGCACCTTGCCGCCCATGTGCCCGCACTTCTTCACCGAGGCCAGCTGGTCCTCGAAGTGCACGCCGGCCGCGCCGGCCTCGATCATCGCCTTCATCAACTCGAAGGCATTGAGCACGCCGCCGAAGCCGGCCTCGGCATCGGCCACGATCGGCTGCAGGAAGTCGATCTCGTCCTTGCCCTCGGCGTGGTGCAACTGGTCGGCGCGCAGCAGGGTGTTGTTGATGCGCTTGACCACCGCCGGCACCGAGTCGGCCGGGTACAGCGACTGGTCCGGGTACATCTGCCCGGCCAGATTGGCGTCGGCGGCGACCTGCCAGCCGGACAGGTAGATGGCGTTGAGCCCGGCCTTGACCTGCTGCATCGCCTGGTTGCCGGTCAGCGCGCCCAGCGCGTTGACGAAGTCCTTTTCGTGCAGGTACTTCCACAGCTTCTCGGCGCCGAGCCGGGCCAGCGAGTGCTCCACGTGCACCGTGCCGCGCAGGCGCACCACGTCGGCGGCGGTGTAGTTGCGGGTGATCCCGGCCCAGCGCGGATCGGTGTCCCAGTCGCGCTGGATCTGTTCGGCGGTCTGCAGCGTGGTGCTCATCTGGCGTTCTCCTCGAAATGGATGCAGCGATGAAACGGTGGGGGTGTGGCTGGATTGAAGGCGTGGCCGGCATGGAAGGGGTCCGACGCGGGAACATCGCTTTCACGATTCCCCATTCCCGACTCCCCACTCCCGGCTTCCAATCAATCGATCAACTGATAGGCCGGCAAGGTCAGGAAATCGGCCAGTTCTTCGTCGCGTGTCAGCCGATCCAGCAGCGCGATGGCCGCGTCCACGCGCGCCCCGCCCGGCAGCAGCGCGCGCTCGCCCAGCCGTGCCGGCAACTGCCGCAGGCAGGCGTCGAACAGGGCGAAGTCGATGGCGGTGCCGTCGTCCAGGTGCAGGCCGCCCACGTGCAGCCACTGCCACAGCTGGCTGCGGCTGATCTCGGCGGTGGCGGCGTCCTCCATCAGGTGGTGGATCGGCACGCAGCCGTTGCCGTCCAGCCACGCCGCCAGGTAGCGCACGCACACTTCGATGTTGCCCTCGAAGCCGGCGCGGGTGATGGTGCCGGTGGACGGGGCGATCAGCGTGTCGCGGTCGGCCTGCACGTCATCGCGGCGCACCGCGTGCTGGTTCGGCGTGCGCATGTGCTCGTCGAACACGGCGCGGGCGATCGGGATCAGCGCCGGGTGCGCCACCCAGGTGCCGTCGTGGCCGGCGGTGACCTCGCGCAGCTTGTCCGCGCGCACTCGCGCCATCGCCTGCTCGTTGGCCGCCTCGTCGTGGCCGATCGGGATCTGCGCGGCCATGCCGCCCATCGCATGCGCGCCGCGGCGGTGGCAGGTGCGGATCAGCAGTTCCGAGTAGGCCTTCAGGAACGGCTGGGTCATGGTCACCTGGCCGCGTTCGGGCAGCACCCGGTCCGGATGCCGGCGGAAGGTCTTCAGGTAGGAAAAGATGTAGTCCCAGCGGCCGCAGTTCAGGCCGACGATGCGCCCGCGCAGCGCATGCAGGATCTCGTCCATCTCGAACACCGCCGGCAGCGTCTCGATCAGCACGGTGACCTTGATCTGGCCCTGCGGCAGGCCGAGCATGTCCTCGATGTGGGCCAGTGCGGTCTCCCACAGCGCCGCTTCCTCCATCGACTGCAGCTTGGGCAGGTACAGATACGGACCGCGATCCTTGGCCTGCAGCGCGCGACCGTTGTGGAAGGCGAACAGCGCCGCATCGAACAGGCCACCGGCCAGCGGTTGGCCGTCGACCAGCACGTGCTTCTCGTCCAGGTGCCAGCCGCGCGGGCGCACGATCAGCACCGCCTGCTCCTCGTAGGGCCGCAACGTATAGCGCTTGCCCGGACTGCCGTCGCGCGCGGCCGGCGCGGTGAAGGTCAGCGTCCCGGCCACCGCCTCGGCCAGCGCACGCTGGCCGGCGACCAGGTTGCGCCAGGTCGGCGCGGTCGAATCCTCGAAGTCCGCCATGTACACCTTGGCGCCGGAGTTCAGCGCGTTGATGACCATCTTCGGATCGGTCGGGCCGGTGATCTCGACCCGGCGGTCCTGCAGCGCCTCGGGCAGCGGCGCCACCTGCCAGTCGCCGTCGCGGATCGCGCGGGTGTCGTCGCGGAAGTCCGGCAGGCCGCCGGCGTCGAAGATCGCCTGGCGCTCGCGCCGCGCGGCCAGCCGCGCCTGCCGCTCCGGCTCGATCGCCCGGTGCAGCGACACCAGCAGGGCCAGCAGCGGCGGCGGCAGCAAGGCGTCCTGGCCGGCCAGCGAGGCGGTCAGGGCGATACCCGGCGTGGAGCGCGTGGACGGGTCGGGAGCGGCAGCGAAAGCGGGGGCGGACATGTGGGGATTCCTCGATGTTTCCGGGGCTCCACCGTGCTGCCGACGCATGTATTTGACAAAGCAGTTTTGTCAATGATTTATATAAGTACACCTTATATCCATCACCTCATGGCCACGGGAAGCGCTGCAACCCCTCGATTTCCCTACAAATCCGACCGGCTCAAGCCGCTGCGCGCGTTCTGCCAGACGGTGCGGCTGGGGGCGGTGTCGCGCGCCGCGGAGGCCTTGTTCGTCAGCCAGCCGGCGGTGACCCTGCAGTTGCAGGCGCTGGAACGCGAACTGGGCGTGGTGTTGTTCGAGCGCAGCGGCCGGCGCCTGGTGCCCAGCCGCGAGGGCCAGTTGCTGTACGAGATGGCGCAGCCGTTGGTGGAGAGCCTGGACCGGCTGGAGGCGGATTTCCGCGAGAAGGCGCGCGGGCTGGACGCCGGCGAACTCAACGTCGCCGCCAACAGTTCCACCATCCTCTATCTGCTGCCGAAGATCGTGGAGGCCTTCCGCGCCCGCCACCCGCAGGTGCGGCTGACCCTGCACAACGCGATCAGCGCCGACGGCACCGACCTGCTGCGCGAGGACGCGGTGGACCTGGCGGTCGGCTCCATGCTCGACGTCCCCGCCGACCTCAGCTACGCCCCGGTGTACCGCTTCGAACAGTTGCTGATCGCCCCGCCCGACCACCCGCTGGCCCGCAAGCCGAGGCTGACCCTGGAGGACCTGTCGCCGTACCCGCTGATCCTGCCGCCGCGGCGCCAGGTCACCTATCGCCTGGTCGACCTGGTGTTCCAGCAGGCGCGCGTGCCCTACACCGTGGCGCTGGAGGTCGGCGGCTGGGAAGTGATCAAGCAGTACGTGGCGATGGGCATGGGCGTGTCCATCGTCAGTTCGATCTGCCTCACCGACGCCGACCGCGCGCGCCTGGCCACCCGCGCCCTGGGCGATTACTTCCCGGCGCGCAGTTACGGCGTGGTGGTGCGCAAGGGCAAGTACCTGTCGCCGCAGGCACGCGCCTTCATCGAGCTGATCCAGCCAGACCTGTTCACCCCGCGCGGCTACGACGAGAGCGGGCCCTCGGAGCGGTAGCCGCGCACGCCGCGCGTCAGCGCCGCCCTTGGGCTCTGCTACCGTGGTGGCACACCCGCTGCACACCGACCGCCCGTGTCCCTGCCCTCCCGCTACGCCGAAGCCGACGCACCCCCGGCGCTGCGCGACCGCCTGCGCTGCAGTTGGCGGTTCCGCCAGGGCGAAGCCGAGACCGCCGCGACGCAGGTGCTGCCGGATGGCTGCGTCGACCTGATCTGGGACGGCCGCGCCCTGTTCGTGGCCGGGCCGGACCGCCGCGCCACCGATGCCATATTGGCGTCAGGCAGCGTGCTCACCGGCGTGCGCCTGGCCGCCGGTGCCGGCGCCAGCCTGCTCGGCGTGCCGCTCCACGCCATCGCTGACCAGCGTGTGCCACTAGAGGCGCTATGGGGCGTCCGCGGCCGCGACTGGCAGGCACGGATGGAAGACACCGCCGATCCGCTGACGGCTTTGCACACGCTGTGCGCGAGCCGGCCGCTGCACCGCGACTCCGCGATGGCCTGGCTGTTCGCACAACTCGCCGGCGACGCACCGCCGCGGCTGGACTCGCTGACCCATGCGCTGGGCGTCAGCGAACGCACCTTGCGGCGACGCAGCCACGACGCGTTCGGCTACGGCGCCAAGACACTGGAGCGCATCCTGCGCCTGCAACGCTTCCTGGGCCTGGTCCGCCAGCATCCCAGCCTGACCGCGGCCGCCCTTGAGGCCGGCTACGGCGACGCACCGCACCTGGTGCGCGACAGCCGGCAACTGACCGGCCTGCGCCCGCGCGACCTGGTGCAGCGGCACGCGCGCTGAGCTGGCCGTTTTCGCCAAGTCGGCAGCCGCACCGTGGTCGATACTGGCGCCCCGTCCAAAGGAACCGCCCATGTCCCGCGCCGAACAGCATCACCGCATCGACTATCTGGAATTCGCCGTCGCCTCGATCGCCGCGGCCAAGGCCTTCTACGGCCAGGCCTTCGACTGGACCTTCCAGGACTACGGCCCGGACTACTGCGAATTCCGCGACGGCCGCCTGAGCGGCGGCTTCTTCCACGGCACGCCGCAACCCGGCGGCGCCCTGGTGGTGCTGTACTCCAACGACCTCGCCGCCACCCAGGCGCGCATCGAAGCCGCCGGCGGCCGCATCGTGCGCCCGCTGTTCGACTTCCCAGGCGGGCGCCGCTTCCACTTCGCCGACCGCGACGGCTACGAGCTGGCGGTGTGGTGCGAGGGCTTCTGACGGCACCGCGGCACCAGCAGGTTGCCTCCGCAGGAGCGGCTTCAGTCGTGACAGGCACTCCCGGTAACGCCTGTCGCGGCTGAAGCCGTTCCTACGGATCAGATCGCGTCATTGCGCGCGGTGCCCTACAGCCGCGCCCACTCGAATCCCTCGCCGCGGCGGTAGAACACCGCCAGCGCCTTGCCGTAGACGCTGTCGGCATCGACGAAGCCGAAATAGCGGCCATCGAAACTGTCGCCGCGATGATCGCCCATGACCAGCAGTTTGCCGGGCGGCACCCGCACGTCGTGCAGATCCGGGCCGCCGCCCGCGTCCAGATCCAGCCGCGCGATGCGCGCGCCGAAGCGCTCGGCATCGCCGGCCGCGCCCACCTGCAGTGGCTGACCGTTGATGGCGAGATGGCCGTCGCGCACATCCACACGATCGCCCGCCACCGCCACCACGCGCTTGATCAGGCGGGTGCCGTCGTGCGGCGAATCGAACACCGCCACATCGCCGCGCTGCGGCCGGCCGCGTTCGAACACGCGGTACTCGGTGAACGGCACGCGCAGCCCGTAAGCGCTCATGTCCACGGCGACGCGATCGCCGGGCTGCAGGGATGGCTGCATCGAGCCGGAGGGCACCACATAGTGATTGGCGAAGGACGACCGCGCGGCGGTGAGCAGCAACAGCATCACCACCATCGGCAGCAGTTCCTTGCGGCTCCAGCGCGCGGCGCGCTGCAGGCGGGTGGCATGCGGATCGGCGTGGGTCATGGGGCACCTGTGGCGAGCGAGGGCGGCACGGGTCGTGCCATCGCGACAGTGCGCGCTCTGCGGCTCGCGGGGCCAGTGACGAAAGGCATGGCGCCGCCCGGCACAGACGCCTGCCGACACCATGCAGACGGCAACTACTTGCAGTCCGGAAACTCGCCCACTTTGACGACCGGAGGCAGACGTTCCTCGTTTCCGCCATCACTCCCTTGCTCGCCATCGAGATAGGTGATCCGCGCGCCTTTACCGTCGCGACGCACCGCGTAAAGCGGTTCGTTCCGGTCGGAGTACACCACGAGCTTTCCGTCTTCGACGCGCGTCGACAACAAGGCCGGCGTCAAAGGCCCGCCCTCGTAGCGCTGGATCAACAGCCGAGTGCCATCGACGGCAGGCAGGATCCATAGCGTCATCCCCAGCAACTCCCCCTCTTCCTCGATGCGACAGACGTTGGAGAAGCTTTGCGGCCGCGATGCGCTGAAATGCGCCGACCCCAGCGCCGCACCCGCCAGGAGCGCCATGGCAAACATCATGCTTCGATACTCTCATGCATCGGATGGATAAATCAGTAGCGATCATGCCGCACTGTTTAGACACCGCCACCAGGCGATTCGGGCGCGCCCTTCCCCGGCCGCAGCGCGCGTCAGCGTGCGAGCAAAAGAACGGCAGTCACGCCGTCGGCCGATGCCTACGGCATGACCTCGATGCGGTTGGACGTAGCGGCCTTGAGGGAACCCACCTGACCGGAAACATTCGCGGAAGTTTTCGCCGGAAGTTCGCGGTACCGCAACAAAGGCTGCACAGCCACCAAGTAGCGGCGTCCAGGGACAATCCCGTAGTTCCGGGACAGATCAACCGTCGCGGATTTCGACTCTCCCGGCAACAGGATCACGTCGGGCGTCGAACCCGGCAACCGACTCACGTAAATGCCATGGTAATCCACCAGGCTTCCGTCTTCCTGCAGCACTCGTAACACATTCGCTTGCAGTCGCCCGTCGCGGTTCACCTCGGGGATATCGGCATCCGGCACCGCGATCGGCTGATCGCCCACGTTGGCCAGGGTGATCGTGATGACCGCTGTGCCCGTGCTCTCACTGGCTGCTTGCGCGTGTTCCAGTCGGATGTCCAATCGCCCTGCGGCAGACGCCGCAAAACAGGCGCCCAGCAGCGCCATACCGACACTCCAGCGTCCCTTCATGAGCATCTCCTTGTGGTGGATAGAGTATCCGGACACTCCAACGAAAAACGGGATGGCCGCAAGGCCATCCCGTTCTCGACACACCCGGTCGGCGCAGCGCCGATCAGTTCTTCAGACCGCGGTTTTCCAGCAGCGGCTCGACGCTGGGGTCCTTGCCGCGGAAGTCGCGGTACAGGGTGGCCAGGTCGACGGTGTTGCCGCGCGAGAGGATCTTGGCGCGGAAGATGTCGCCGTTGGCGCGGGTCAGGCCGCCGTGCTCCTTGAACCACTGGAACGCGTCGTCGTCGAGCACTTCCGACCAGAAGTAGGCGTAGTAGCCGGCCGAGTAGCCGCCGCCCCAGATGTGGTCGAAATAGGTGGTGCGGTAGCGCGGCGGCACTTCCGGCAGGTCCACCTTGTACTTCTTCAGCGAGTCGGCCTCGTACTTGTCCACGTCCTGCAGCGGCGCGTCGGCCGGCAGGGTGTGCCAGGACAGGTCGAGCAGCGCCGCCGACAGGTACTCGGTGGTGGCGTAGCCCTGGTTGAAGGTGCGCGACTTCTTGATCTTCTCCACCAGGTCGGCCGGCATCGCTTCGCCGGTCTGATAGTGCTTGGCGTAGTGCGCGAACACCTTCGGATCCGACGCCCAGTGCTCGTTGAACTGCGACGGGAACTCGACGAAGTCGCGCGAGGTGGCGGTGCCGGCCAGGGTCGGGTACTTCACGTTGGAGAACATGCCGTGCAACGCATGGCCGAACTCGTGGAACATGGTGGTGACGTCGTCGAAGCTCAGCAGCGCCGGCTGGCCCGGGGCGGGCTTGGTGAAGTTGCAGACGTTGTAGACCACCGGCTTGGTGCCGGTCAGACCGTTCTGGCCGACGAACTCGTCCATCCAGGCGCCGCCGGACTTGCTGTCGCGCTTGAAGTAGTCGGTGTAGAACAGCGCCAGCGACTTGCCGTCCTTGTCGAACACTTCATAGACCTTCATCCCGTCGTGGTAGGTGGGGATGTCGGTGCGTTCCTTGAAGGTGAGGCCGTACAGCTGGTTGGCGGCGTAGAAGACGCCGTTCTGCAGCACGTTGTCCAGTTCGAAGTACGGCTTGATCTGCGCTTCGTCGAGGTCGTACTTGGCCTTGCGCACCTGCTCGGCGTAGAAGTCCCAATCGGCGGCGGTGAGCTTGAAGCCGCCCTTCTGCGCGTCGATCACCTTCTGCATCTCGGCCGCTTCGCTGCGCGCCTTGGCGGTGGCGGCGGGCACGGTGTCGGTGAGCAGCTTCAGCGCCGCGGCCGGCGTCTTGGCCATCTGGTCGCTGAGGCTGTAGGCGGCGTAGCTGTCGAAGCCGAGCAGCTTGGCCTTCTGCGCGCGCAGCTGCGCCAGGCGCTGCACGGTCTGGCGGGTGTCGTTGGCATCGCCCTTCTCGGCGCGCGACTGCGAGGCGGCCATCACCTGCTGGCGCAGGTCGCGGTCCTTCAGCGAGGCCAGCACCGGCTGCTGGGTGGTGTTCTGCAGGGCCAGCAGGTACTTGCCGTCGAGCTTGCGCGCGGTGGCGTCCTGCGCGGCCGAGGCGATGTCGCCGTCGGACAGGCCGTCGAGCTTGGCCTTGTCGTCCACCACCACCGCACCGGCGGCGGTGGCCGCGACCAGCTTGGTGTGGAACTGCGTGGCCAGGGTGGTCTCTTCGACGTTGAGCTTGCGCAGGGTGGCCTTGTCGGCATCGGACAGCTGCGCGCCGGCGCGCACGAACTCCTGGTATTCGTACTCGACCAGGCGCTTCTGCTCCGGGTCCAGGGTCAGCGTGTCGCGCTGGTCGTACAGGCTCTTGATGCGCGCGAACAGCTTCGGGTCCAGGCTGATCTCGTCCTGGTGCGCGGCCAGCTTGGGCGCGATCTCTTCCTGGATCTTCTGGCGGGCATCGTTGGTGTCGGCCTGGACCAGGCCGAAGAAGATGCGCGACACGCGGGTCAGGGTCTCGCCGCTGCGCTCCATCGCTTCCAGGGTGTTGGCGAAGGTGGCCGGTTCCGGGTTGTCGGCGATCTTGCGGATCTCGGCCAGGTGCTGCTTCATGCCCTCTTCGAAGGCCGGCAGGTAGTCGCTGTCCTTGATCTTGTCGAAC
>NZ_NSGT01000008.1:0-7807 GCF_009192905.1 Xanthomonas sp. LMG 12459 | reverse complement strand
GGGGCTGTGGTGGGCATGAGCATCGTGGCTGCCTTTCGCAGGACAAGGGGACCCCGACGCGGGCGCCGAAGCGTCCACGCAGCGAGACCGACAGAGAGGGCCGGGCGGTGGCCCGGGCGGATCAGGTGCTGGGGGCGGTCACGGCAACACTCCCGCTGGCCTGGATCGCGAAGGCGATGTCCTTGGCGGCCAGCAGCGTCGGCTGCAGGGCGGTCTCCAGCAGTTCGGCGTGGCTGGTGCGCACCGACGGCGCGGCGACACTGATCGCGCCGAGCGGATAGTCGTCCGCATCCAGCACCGGGACCGCCAGCACGCGCAGGCCCTCCGTCAGCATCGACTCCAGGATCACGTAGCGGTCGCGGCGGATGCTGTCGAAGGTGCGCCGGATCGTGGCGATCTCCGGCGTCTGCGCACCCTGCACGTCGACCCCGGTCACCCGCGTCACTTCCGCCGGCGCCAGGTGCGCCAGCATCGCCAGGCCGATCGCCGTACGGGTGCTGGGCACCGTGGTGCCGATGCGGATGTCCACGCCCAGGCGGGTGATGCCGGCGCGCACGCGCTCGATGTAGAGCACGTCGGGGCCTTGCAGCACCGCGAAGCTGGCCGCTTCGTTGACGTCGCTGACCAGCGTGCGCAGCAGCGGCCGCACCACGCTGCGCAGGTCGCGGCGGGCGATGGCGTGGAAGCCGAGGTCGAGCACCTTCAGGGTCAGGCGGAAGCGGCGGCTCTCCGGCACGCGGTGCACGTAGCCCAGCTCGACCAGGGTGTTGAGCATGCGGAAGGTGGTGCCGGGATCGAGCCGGGCCAGGGCCGCGATCTGGCTCAGCGACAGTTCCTCGTGCTCGGACGAGAACGCCTCGAGCACGCGGAAGCCCTTGGCCAGCGACTGCACGGTGCTGCGCAGCTTCTTGTCCCCGGCCTCGTCGCCGTCGTCGGGCGCGGCACTGGCCGCGCGCTGGGAAGTCGTCTTGATCATCTGCAGTTCCTGGAGGACCCGGGGGAATCGCCAGCTTGCTCGACCCGCCCGATCCTGTCGCTTGACAAGTGAATTTCGGATTGCGAAAATAATTTCGAAATTTCATGCCAAGACTCCGCCCGGGCGCTCGATGCGTCAAGTTGCGGCGCAACATGCGTGGGCGGTTCGCCCTGCGCGTCGACGATCCGTGGTTTCGAAACCTCCGAAAGACGCGTCATCGCCTGCTGGGAGTTGCGTAGGCTCAAGGCCATGCCGCGCCGGCGCGCGATGTCCGTGCTTGGGGCGGCGCCTATCGCGAGGCGGGTGGCGTCGCGTCTGTATCGCCAGGTAGACGAACGCGGCCGTGCGCGGCGATGTCAGCCGTGCTGGCAGACAGCGGCATGGCGGCATCGATACCGTGATGCATGGCTCGAACGACCCGACAGACGCCGCCCCCGCCGGCGCAGACATGGTGGCAAGCACTCTCGTTCAAGCGCACCGCCGCCGAGGTCTCGGCGGTGCTGGTGGTGATCGGCGCGACCTACGGCTTCGTGCAGTACGTGGAGGTCAAGCCGCTGCAGCGGCAGCTGGCCGAGGCGCAGGCCGGTGCCTGCGACGCCAAGGCCGCGGCGATGTCGCTGATGCTGAGTCTGTTGCCGGGCGAGAGCCGCACCCTCTTCGATGGCGCGCTGACCATCGCCAATCTCACGCCAGCGCAGGACGATGCCAAGGTGCGGCTGCGGATCGCGCCGCTGGGTGCGGCCGCGGTCGACAAGCTCCAGCCGGTGCCGGGAGACCGCTTTCTGGTGCAAGTGCCGGGCCGTGGCCGCTATGCGGTCTACCTGCGTTCCAGCAGCGCGCAGTTCGTGGAGCTGTCGATCCTGCGGCAACCGTGAGCCGGTCGCTGGCGCCGGCACGCCATTCAAGAAATCCAGCGCATGGCCGCCATTGCGGATAGCGGAGCCGTTTCGCCGAAGCGGCCGTCCCTCGGGGGAACGCGCATGCTGTTCTTGCCACGTTTGCTGGGCCGCCACCTGGCCAAGTTCCTGTCCAAGCCGCGCCGCCATGGCTCGCAACTGCCGACCAGCCCGCCGCAGCTGTTGCGTGCCACGCTGCGCAAGGGCGACGTGCTGCTGGTCGAGGGCAACAGCCGCTTCTCCACCGCCATCAAGTACCTGAGCCAGTCCACCTGGTCGCACGCGGCGCTGTACATCGGCGACCACGTGGCCGCGCTTCCCGGCGAGGAAGCGCCGCTGTTCTGCGATGTCGACATCAACGTCGGCGTGCGCCTGGTGGGATTGAGCGAGTTCGCCGGCCTGCACACCCGCATCTGCCGTCCGGTCGGGTTGAGCGCGCAGGAGATCGAGACCGTGGTGGAGTACATGGTCTCGCGGGTCGGCAACAGCTACGACCTGAAGAACATCTTCGATTTGGCGCGCTACCTGATCCGCACGCCGCCGCTGCCGTCGTCGGTGAAGCGGCGCTTCCTGGAGCTGGGCAGCGGCGAGCCGACCCGGGCGATCTGCTCGACGTTGCTGGCGCAGGCGTTCGGCGCGATCCGCTATCCCATCCTGCCGGAAATCGACCAGGCGCCGCCGACGGGAAGCGATGCCGGAGAAGACGCGGAGATCCTGCATCCGCGCCATCACAGCCTGACGCTGCCGCGCGATTTCGACGTCTCGCCGTACTTCAACGTGGTCAAGCCGCGCTTGCAGCAGGGCTTCGATTTCCATCGCCTGGTGTGGGAGCCGCACGCCGCCGGCGTGCCGTCCGCGAGCGCGCCGATGGATGCCGCACTGGCCTGACGGAAGCCGGCTGCAGCGTGAAACTGTGGTGCGCGTTGCTCTGGCGAAGCACTTCGCAGTTCAAGTTCGAGCGCGCGCTGGCCGATACAAAATTCCGTTCTCTGCTTTCTACGCCATGAATCCCATCCAATTTCTGCGCCGCCATATCGCCAATCTGCCCATGGCGCGCAAGTTCATCGTGCTGTGCACGCTGATCGCGCTCGGCGTGATCCTGCTCGCCGTTGCCGCGGCGCGCCTGCAATATCTCAACCTGATCGATGCGCGCAAGCAAAGCGTCAAGACCCAGGTCGACATGGGCCTGAGCGTGATGCAGCACTACGCCGATCTGGCCAAGCGCGGCGAGATGACCGAGGCGCAGGCGCAGGCAGCGGCCAAGGGCGCGCTGGCCGACATGAAGACCAACGGCGGCGTGGACTACTTCTTCATCGTCGACCCGCAGATGCGCATCGTCATGCATCCCAAGCGCGCGGTCGGCACCGACATGAGCGGCTACAGGAGCGATGCCGGCGAGTACGTGTACCGCGACATCCAGACGGCGGTGCGCAGCGGCGACGGTTTCAGCTACTACACCGCGCCCAAGCCCGGCAAGTCGGTGCAGCTGCCGAAGATCAGCTACGCCGCGCTGTACCCGCAGTGGAACTGGGTGCTGGCGATGGGCGTGTATGCCGAGGACATCCAGGCCCAGGCGATGGGCTTCACCAAGATCCTCACCGTGATCGGTGGTGGCCTGGTGGCGCTGGTGGTGGGCCTGTGCTGGTTGATCGCCGGCGCCATCGTCGCACCGCTGCGCGGCGCCACGCGGACCGCCGAAGCGATCGCCTCCGGCCGTTTCGACAATCCGATCAAGGTGGAGTCGCGCGACGAGACCGGGCAGCTGATGACCAGCATGCAGCAGATGCAGACCCAGCTGCAGCGCTTCAACGGCGAGATGCAGACCCTGGTGCGGCTGCAGCAGGGCGAGGACATCAGCCACCGCATGCCGGAGGACTTCCCCGGCGACTATGGCACGCTCGCACACGGCATGAACACCGCGCTGTTCGAACACCTGGACGCCATCGTCGAGGCGATGGCGATCATGGACGAGTACGGCCGCGGCGACCTGCGCCGCGACATGCGCCGGCTGCCGGGACAGCGCGCCGCGCTGCACGAGGCGCTGGACGTGGTCAAGGCCAACCTGTCGGCGGTCAACGGCGACATCGCGCGCCTGGCCGATGCGGCCGCCCGCGGCGACTTCACTGCACGTGGTGACGAGGCGCGCTACGCGTTCGCGTTCAAGGAAATGGTGGAAGCGCTGAACCGGCTGATGCGCCAGGCCGACAGCGGCCTGGCCGACGTCGGCCGGATCATGGGGGCGATCGCCGATGGCGACCTGTCGCAGCGCGTGGACGTACGCTACGAAGGCGCATTCGGCAAGCTCGCCGACGCCGCCAACCGCACCGCCGAGCAACTGACCGGCATCGTGCAGGGCATCCAGCGCGCGGTCGGCTCGATCAACACCGCCGCCAGCGAGATCGCCAGCGGCAACAGCGACCTGTCGGTGCGCACCGAGCAGCAGGCGGCCAGCCTGGAAGAAACCGCCGCCTCGATGGAGGAGCTGACGTCCACCGTGAAGCAGAACGCCGACAGCGCGCGCCAGGCCAACCAGCTGGTGCTGAGCACCGGCGAGGTGGCCGAGCACGGCGGCCGCGCGGTGGAGGAAGTGGTGGCGACCATGGCCTCGATCAGCGCCGCGTCCGCGCGCATCGCCGACATCATCGGCGTGATCGACGGCATCGCCTTCCAGACCAACATCCTCGCGCTCAATGCGGCGGTGGAAGCGGCGCGCGCTGGCGAACAGGGCCGCGGCTTCGCCGTGGTGGCCTCGGAAGTGCGCTCGCTGGCGCAGCGTTCGGCGGCCGCGGCCAAGGAGATCAAGACCCTGATCTCCGATTCGGTGCAGGAAGTGGAGCAGGGCTCGACCCTGGTCAACCGCGCCGGCACCACCATGAGCGAGGTGGTCGCCTCGGTGAAGCGGGTCACCGACATCATGGCCGAGATATCCGCGGCCAGCGCCGAGCAGAGCGCGGGCATCGACCAGGTCAGCAAGACGGTGATGCAGCTGGACGAGGGCACCCAGCAGAACGCGGCATTGGTGGAAGAAGCCAGCGCGGCGGCCAAGAGCATGGAAGATCAGGCGGCGGAACTGGCACGCGCGGTGGCGGTGTTCCGCCTCGCCGGCGGTGCCGCCATCAGCGTGTCACCGGCCCCCGCGGCCAGGCCGCAGCCGGCCAGGTCGGCAGTGCGGGCTGTCGCCGTCGCCACCAAGCCCAAGCCAACGGTCCCGATGCGGCAAGCGGCGGCCAAGCCGCGCCCGATCCAGGGCGTGCCGGCGGACAGCGCGGAGTGGGAAGAGTTCTGAGCCAGCGCGGCGTGGTGGCGCCTGCCGCCACGCCGTGTTCGCCCAGTCGTTGCATTCCAGGGGCTGGCGAACGCGCGATGAGGTCATGCATCTCGCTGGGGCTGGCAATCCAAGCCGGTGCATGCGCCGCACCGGCAGACCGGCGACTGAACGGGGTTGCCGCGAAAGGGGCGATCACAGCCCATGCTCTCTCGCACGAACGCCGCGATGCTTGCGCATCGCGGCGTTCGTGCGAGGGGGCCTGCAATGGCGCGCTAGCGCGCCACGCTGCCCTTGGTCGAACCGGCACCCGGGCCGGCACCCAGATCGGCACCGGTGGTCGGGTCGCTGTCCGGCTGCGACAACGTACGCGCCGCCAGCGCCTGCACTGCGCTCTGTTCCAGTTCGCTCAGGCCCACGCGGGGCATCCCGCTGCCGCCATCCACCGCCACCTGGCGATTGCGGTCGGCAATGGACTCCCACTGGCTGCCGCTGTTCCAGGGCCCCTGCATGTCGCCGTCGCCCTGCGACATGTCGTAGTAGCGGTCGGTAAAGGCCGGATCGCCCGGCAGCTTGCCCGGCGGGAAGTTCGGCTCGATCGCGTACAGCGCCTTCTCGAAGGATTTCTGGTGCGCTACCTCGCGGGTCATCAGGAAGGTCAGCGCATCGACGATGCCCGGATCGTCGGTGACGTTGATCAGGCGCTCGTAGACGATCTTGGCGCGCGCTTCGGCGGCGATGTTGGAGCGCAGGTCGGCCGTCGGCTCGCCGATACTGTCCACGTAGGCCGCGCTCCACGGCACGCCACTGGAATTGACCAGCGCCGGGCCGCCGCCGTAGAGAATCTGCTGGGTCTGGCTGGTGTTGTTGTTGAGGGTGAGGTTGCGCATGTCCTCGGCTTCGGCCATGCCTTCGGACAGCACCGCCTTCGGTCCCTGATTGAGCATGGCGATGATCGAGCCGATGATTTCCAGGTGGCTGAGCTCCTCGGTGGCGATGTCGTAGAGCAGATCCTTGCGGCCGGGATCGACCTCGCCGATGGCCTGGGTGAAGTAGCGCATCGCCGCGGCGAGCTCGCCTTGCGGGCCGCCGAACTGTTCCAGCATCAGCGAGGCCAGCGCCGGGTCGGGTTGTGCCACGCGGACCGTGTACATCAGCCGCTTGTTGTGCATGAACATGGGGTTCTCCTGGAGTGCCGCCCGAACGTCGTGACGACGCAATGGCGCGACCAAGGGCCGCGCGTAGGGGATAGGCGTCTGGGACGCCGCGACCCGCGCTGGCGGGCCGCGGCCGGGGCGGTCAGGCCGCCTTGCGCTTGCGTGCCGCCTCTTCGTTGCCGCCCTGCTCGGCCAGCAGGGTCAGCTTCTCGTCGGTGGACTTCTCTTCATTGAGCGTTTCCAGCAGCAGGCTCAACGCATCGTCCATGCCCAACTGCTTGGCCATGGCGGCAAGTGTGCCGTAGGAGGCGATCTCGTAATGCTCGACCTTCTGCGCGCCGCCGATCAACGCGGCATCGCGCACCGGGCCGGCTTCGATCGACTCGATCACTTCCTTGCCTTCTTCCACCAGGCCTTCCATGGCGGCGCACTTGATCCGCTTCAGGCGCAGGTTGCCGTTTTCGACGATCTGGTCGATGCGTTCGATCTGGCCCTGGGTTTCTTCCAGGTGCGCTTCGAACGCCGCGCGCAGCGCCGGGTTGGTGGAGGCGCGTGCCAGCCTCGGCAGGGCCTTGGTCAGCTGCTTCTCGGCGCTGTAGATGTCCGACAGCTCGTGGATGAACAATTCGTCGATGGTCTTGACGGCCATGGGGAGTCTCCGGTCGATGATGGTGGGTGCTGCGGGGGAATGCGCACGCGTCGTGCGGTGCACGACGACGCTCAGTGCTTGGCGGTTTCGCCTTCGGTGCGTTCGCGCTTCATGAACGCCAGGATCGTGGCTTCCTGGTGCTCGATCAGCCACTCGGCCATGGCGATTTCCTGGTCGAGGATGGCGGCGCAGATGTCGGCGATCTCGGTCTGCCCGGCTTCCTTGGCGGCGATCACCAGGGAACGGTAGCTGGCGATCTCCATATGCTCGAAGGCGTAGCTCACGCCCAGGCTCTTGGCCACCTCGTCGCTCATCATCGAATTGCCGGCGGCGTGCACCGAGGCCATCACGCTGGCGACGGTGCCCTTGATCGTCGGGATCGAGCCGTCCAGGATCTCGATGCAGCGCTTGACCTGTTCGGATTGATCGCGGGTTTCGTTGACGTGCTGTTCGATGCGCGCTTTCAGCTGCGGGTAGTGCTCCAGGCGGCCGGCGGTGGCAGTGAGCATGGTGTTGGCCTCCTGCTCCATGGCGTAGGCGTCCTGCAGCCACTTCAACAAGCGTTCGGTGTTGCTTCGGGTCATGGATATCGCTCCAGATGGTGTGCGCGACGCACCTGCATCGCATCGCGCGTCCGTGTGTTTTTCCCCTGCGCGATCAACCTAGACTCACCGCCGTTAGAGCAGTTGCAGCGCAGAGTGAATGCCGTGCGAGATGCCGTGTGAGGAGATGTACACGGTGGCGATACGCGTGACGCGCGGGTGCTGCATGTCTTTGCGCTCGCGCTCTTAGATACCGTCTCACCCCCTAGCAGGCAAGGCCCCTTTTCGGATCGAACGCCGTGCCCGATTTGAGAACGCCGTA
>NZ_NSGT01000079.1:0-13325 GCF_009192905.1 Xanthomonas sp. LMG 12459 | reverse complement strand
CCCAGCCTTGTGCACCCAAACATCGCGGGTCGCTTCGCGCCGGACCCTCACCCCAACCCCTCTCCCGATGGGAGAGGGGCTAGCTGTTCCTTCTCCCCTCGGGAGAAGGTGCCCCAAAGGGGCGGATGAGGGTACGTGCGCAGCCTCGTGCACCCAACCATCGCGAGTCGCTTCGCGTCGAACCCTCACCCCAATCCCTCTCCCGGGGCGAGAGGGGCTCAAAGCGTCAGTACTTCTTCTCGACGTTGAACATCCAGGTCTGGTCGCTGCCGCTGTCGCCGTCGGTGACGCCGCGGTATTCCACGCGCGTGGACAGGCCCTGGTCGGTGCTGAACACCACGCCCACGCCCAGCATCAGCCGGTTGCGGTCGTACACGCTCTGCCCGGTGCGGTACAGGGTGCCGCCGACGATGTCGGCATACCCGAGCGTGGCGTCGCCGCGGCCCTGGAAGTCGTGCTGGTACTCGAGCCGGAACTGCGGCGTCAGCCGTCCCCAGGTCATCTGCCGGCGCCATTCCAGGCGCAGGCCGAGGTTGCCGGTGGTGGTGGCCACGTCCATGTCCTCGTAGCGCAGCGCATACGGCGCCATCGCCGCTTCGCTGTAGGCGTCAAGCGTGGCGCGCGCGGCATCCACCCGCGCGTACGGGGTGATCTGCCAATCGCCGCGCTGCAGGTCGGCACCGGCCGACAGCGACGCGATCCACTGGTGGCCGCTGCGGTCGCCTTCGGCCAGGGCGCCGTTGTCGGTGACGTAGCGGCGCAGGTCGTAGGACAGCAGTTGGTAGCCGACCAGGGTGTCGAAGAACAGCGTCTGGCCCGGGTGATAGCTGGCATACAGCGCCAGCGTGTACGCGGTCGACTTGCTGCGGCTGCCGTCGCGGCCGACATCGCTGTCGTCGCGGCCGAAGCCCACGCCCGCACCCAATGCGAAGGACGACGAGACGCGGTAATCGGCGCCCAGGCTCAGGCCATCGGTCTGGAAATCCACGCCGGCGCGCTGCGACTGCCTGTCCAGACTGCCGGAGCGGATCGCACCACCCACCCACAGGCCCAGATCGCCTGCCGCAGTGGCATCGCGTGGTGCCGCCGACGCGGTGTCGGCGCCGCCGTCCATGGCGCCGTCGCGCAGGTCGCGGTTGGCCGGGTCGCACGCTTGCGCGTCCAGGTTGCGATCGCTCTGCAGCGTGCGGTCGCGCTGGCGGCACTGCGAGCTGGCCTGGAAGCTCACGCCGTTGTCGAAGCCGCGCGCACCCCGGTGGGTCGCCTCCAGGCGGCGCTGGAAGTTGTCGATCTGCGCCTTGGCGAAGCGCCGGGTCGACTCGGCCTGCGCGTCGATCAGGCCACGCACCTGCGCATCCTGGGTCGGATCCCGGCGCGGCGCGATCACGAACACGATGTCCGCCGGGGCCGAGGTCGCGTATGCATTAGACAGGGTGAAGCGCACCGTGGCGTTGCCGGAGAAGGCCGGGTTCGGCACGAAGGTCAGCATGAAGCCCGGGCCGTCGTCCGCGGCCGCGGTCGGCACGCCGGCGGCACTGGCGGCCGCGCGGGTGATCGTCGCGGTACCGGCGTTGGCCGGCAGCACCGCGACCACGGCGGCCGCCACGAACGGACCGCCGGTGGCGTCGCGGGTGACGTCCAGGGTCTGCGTCTGCCCGGTCACCGCCGGCACCGTCACCGACACCGCGATGGGGCGGGCGTTGACGGTGATGGTGACCACGGCCGGGGCCGAACTGCCGCCGGCGCCGATGGCGGTGTAGTGCACGCTGTCCACGCCCACGTAGCCCGGCGCCGGCGTGTACACCAGGCGCACGCCATCGACGGTCGCGGTGCCGTGGCTGGGCGCGGTGGCGATGGCGATGCTGTCGATGCTGCCGGTGTCGTTGCCGGTGACCGCCAGGGTCAGCGCGGTATCCACGAGGGTGGCGCCGGTGTCGTTCGCCGCCACCGGTGCCGGCACCGCCGAGGCGATGGTCAGGGTGTAGGCCTGCGTGGCCGAGAAGCCGTTGGCATCGCTCACCTTGATGCTGAAGGCGAAGCTGCCGGCCGCGCTCGGCGTGCCGGACAGCACGCCCGCCGTGGTCAGGCTCAGCCCGGTCGGCAGCGCGCCGCTGACCACGCTGTAGCTGTACGGTGCGGTGCCGCCGCTGGTGCTCAGGGTCTGGTTGTACGCGGTGCCCGCGGTGCCGGCAGGCAAGGTCGGCTGCCCCGGAGTCAGGGTCGGCGCCGCGATGCTCAGCGTGTAGCTGCGGCTGGCCTGGCCGGGGACGCCGGCGGTGCTGTCGGTGACGGTGGCGGTGAAGAAGAAACTGCCCGCCTGGGTCGGGGTACCGGACAGCACGCCGGCCGCGCTCAGGCTCAGCCCGGCCGGCAACGCGCCGGTAGCGAGGCTGTAGCTGTAGGGCGCGGTACCGCCGGTGGCGCTGAGCGCCTGACTGTAGGCGCTGCCCGCGGTGCCGGCCGGCAGCGCCGGCGGCGACAGCGTCAGCGTCGGAGAGGCCACCGTCAGGGTGAACGCCTGCGCCGCAGTGAAGGCGTTGGCGTCGGTAACGCCCACGGTGAATGCGAAGTTGCCGGCCGTGGTCGGCGTACCGGACAGCACGCCGCCCGCGCTCAGGCTCATCCCGCTCGGCAAGGCGCCGGCATTGAGCACATAGCTGTACGGTGCGGTGCCGCCGCTGGTGCTCAGCGCCTGGCTGTAGCTGGCGTTGATCGCCGCTGCCGGCAACGTCGGCGGGGTGATAGCCAGGGTCGGCGAGGCGATGGACAGGGTGTAGGCGTGCGAGCCGCCGAAACTGCCGGCATCGGTGACGCCGACGACGAAGGTGAAGCTGCCGGCCACGGCCGGGGTGCCGGATAGGACACCGGCACTGCTCAGGCTCAGGCCCGCAGGCAAGGCACCGGAGCTGAGCGCGTAGGTGTAGGGCGCCGTCCCGCCGCTGGTGCTCAACGTCTGGCTGTAGGCGGTGCCCGCGGTCCCGGACGGCAGGGTGGACGGGGCGACGGTCAAGGTCGGCGCCACGATCGCCAGCGTATAGCTGCGCGACGCCTGGCCCGGCGTTCCGGAGGTGCTGTCGGTCGCGACCAGGGTGAAGCTGAAATTGCCGGTCACGGTGGGCGTGCCGCTGAGCGCACCGGTCGCACTGTTGACGGTCACGCCTGCCGGCAAGGCGCCGGCCGTGACGGCATAGGTGTACGGCGCGATGCCGCCGCTGGCCTGGGTGATCGCCGCGCTGTAGGCCTGGCCGGCGGTGCCGTTGGGCAGGGTCGTCGCCGGCAGCGTCACGGTTGGCGCAGCCACCGTCAACGTATAGGCACGGCTACCACTGATGGGCGACGCGCCGCTGTCGGTCGCGGACACGATGAAATTGAAGCTGCCGCTGCCGCTGGGCGTGCCGGTCAGCACGCCGGCGGAACTCAGCAGCATGCCCACCGGCAATGTGCCGGTGGTGATCGCGAAGCCATATGGCGCCGTCCCACCACTGGCCGTCAAGGTCTGGCTGTAGCTGGTGCCGGCGGTGGCCGCCGGTAGCGACGTCGGCGAGATCGTCACCACTGCATCGTCGTTGAGGATCGTGCCGGTGGCGGTGGCACGCGCGATGGTGGCGTTGCTGGCAGCGGACAGGGTCACCGTGAACGTCTCGTCCGGCTCGACGGTGGTGTCGCCGATGATCGTCACTGCGATGCTCTGCACGGTGGTGCCGGGCGCGAAGGCCAGCGGACCCGAGGTGGCGACATAGTCGCTGCCGGCAGTGGCGGTGCCGTCGGCGGTCCCGTAGTTGACCATGACGGTTTGGCCGCTGGCGGCGCTGAGGGTAACCGTGAACGTCGCCGTGGTGTTGCCGCTGTTGCCTTCGATGACGCTGACATCGCCGATCGAGAGCGACGGCTGCGCATCGTCGTTGACGATGGTGCCCTGGCCCTGTCCGTCGGCGACGGTGGCGCCGCTGACGTTGCTGACGTTGACGAAGAAGGTTTCGTCGGGTTCGTTGAGCGTGTCGCCGATCACCTGCACGGTGAAGGTGGCACTGCTGCTGCCGGCCGGAATGGTCAGCCCGTTCACGCTGGAGGAGATGTAGTCGGTGCCCGCGGTCGCGGTGCCGTTGGCGGTGGCGATGTCGAAGCTGACCCCGCCGCTGCCGGCCGGCTGGCTGAGCGAGACGGTGAAGGTGAACGCGGTGTTGCCGGAATTGCCCTCGTTCTGCGACACGTCGTTGACCGACAGCGCCGGCTGGTCGTCGTTGAGGATGGTGCCGGTAGCGCTGGACGGCGAGCCGACGGTGTAACCGCTGCCCGCATTGAGGCTGATCACCACGGTCTCGTCCGGTTCCACCGTGGTGTCGGGGGTGGGATCGACGGTGATGGTGCCGCTGGTCTGCCCGGCCGCAATCACCAGCGGCGAGTTGACCGCGGCGTAGTCGGTACCGGACGTCGCGGTGCCGCCCACGCTGAAGCCGATCGAGAGCGCCGATGGCGACGGCTGGCTCAGGGAGACGGTGTAGACCAGATTATTGCCGCCGTTCTCGTACACGCTGGCCGGCGACACCGCGATGCTTGCCGAGGGATAGTCGTCGTTGACGATGGTGGCGGTGGCGCTGGAGGGGTTGCCGATCGAGTAGCCGGTACCGTTGGCCACCTGGAAGATCACCGTCTCGTCCGGCTCCACCGTGGTATCGGCGACCGGGGTGACGCTGAAGCTGGCGGACGTCGCGTTGGCCGGCACCACGACGCTGGTGACCGCACCGGTGTAGTCGGTCCCGCTGGTGGCCGTGCCGCTGCGGGTCAGGTTCACCGTGGTCGCCGAACTGTTGGTCGAGCTCAACGTCACCGTGTAGACGAAGGGCGTGCCGCTGTCCTCGTTGGCGCTGGACGGGGAAACCGTGATGCTGGCGCTGCGCGAGGGGTTGATGGTGATGTTGAAGACGACCTGGTTGTTGTCCTGGTCCAGCAGGTAGAACGAGTCCGAGGTCGCGCCGTCCCCGTTGTTGGTATAGGTCACCGTCTGTGTGCCAGGACCGGACTGCTGGCTGAGCACGAAACTGCCGTGCGCAGGCTGCACAAGAGGATCGGTCATGCCACCGTTCGAGTCCCCGTCGCAGTCGCTGACGTCGAACGTCACCGATTGGCCCTGGTTCACGGTCGCGGTTTTAGGCGACGGACAGTACAAAGCCAGGCAAACCTGCGACGTCGTCATCAACAGCAACGCCATCAGCCAACGCAACGTCCGTCGCACGCCGCTCGATGCGGAGCATTTTGTAGACATATTTCGATTCCCCCAAAACGCGCCACCCCATGGGCGCTGGCAGCCATCCTGGTGCCTCGGACTTCGCGGAACATCGGCCCAGCAAGCATCGGCCATGCGCGTCGCGCGGCCATTGGAACAGCAAATTCGACGCCGCGTAAAGCAACAAATGCGTCACGTCTGTCTGGTTCAGCAAAATCGTCGCTTGCAAGTCGCCGAAGTCGTGATTAAGTAGTCTGGCGCCAGACACGAGGTCTGCCGTCATCCACTCCGGGGGGAGATCCGCATGAGCGAGTTCTTCATCGGTCAGATCATGCTGACCGGTTTCGCGTTTGCGCCAAAATATTTTGCGCAGTGCAACGGGCAATTGCTGCCGATCAATCAGAACCAGGCCCTGTTCAGTCTGCTCAGCACCCGCTTCGGCGGCGACGGCAAGACCACCTTCGGCTTGCCGGACATGCGCGGACGCACGCCGGTGGGCTACGGGCCATCGGCCGACCCGGCGTGGCAGCCGCCTGCGGTGCCGATGGGCCAGGCCGCCGGCGCGGAGACGGTGACGCTGGTAGGCGACAACCTGCCCCCGCATACCCACCTGATGACTTGCAGCAGCGCCAACGGTGACAACCGCATACCGACCGGCCGCCTGTTCGCCAACAACTACATCCCTACTGGAACTCCGCACGCGCTGTACGCTGCGCCAGGCGCAACGGTGCCACTGTCGCAGTCCACCATCGCCAATAGCGGCGGCGGCCAGGCGCATCCGAACGTGCAGCCGTACACCACGATCAATTTCTGCATCGCGCTGTCCGGCATCTTCCCTTCGCGCAGCTAGGCGCATCCGCATCCGGGCACGCCGCGCACAGTCGTGCGCGTGGCGCCTCATCGACCAGGAAGCATCTCATGGGTACTCCCTTCATCGGCGAAATCCGCATGTTCGGCTTCGGCCGTACGCCCCAGGGCTGGCAGGCGTGCGACGGCTCGCTGCTGCAGATCTCCGAATACGAACCGTTGTACGTCCTGCTCGGCACTGCCTACGGCGGCAACGGCACCAGCACCTTCGCGGTGCCGGATCTGCGTGGTCGCCTGCCGATCCACCAGGGCCAGGGACCGGGCCTGAGCAACTACCCGCTCGCCCAGCGCGCAGGCACCGAGACGGTGACATTGACGGAGCTGCAGATGCCGGCACACACGCATACCGCGCAGGCCACCACCGCCGCGGCCACCACCACCGCGCCTGCCGGGCTGTTGCCGGCCGCGGTCAACGGGAGCCAGTTCTATGCAAGCGACGTCACCGGCGCCACGATGCTGGCGCTGTCGCCGCAAAGCACGTCCTTCGCTGGCGGCAACCAACCGCACGACAACGTCATGCCGACGCTGACCGTGCAGTACTGCATCGCCACCACCGGCATCTTCCCGCAACAGGCCTGACCTCTGCGCCGCGCCGACACGGCCGCGGCACGCATCCGCTCATCGGAGGAATCCGCTCATGACCGAACCCTATATCGGCGAAATCCAGCTGTTCGGCTTCGACTACAACCCGTACGGCTGGGCGTTGTGCAACGGCGCCACCCTGCCGATCACGCAGAACACCGTGCTGTATTCCCTGCTCGGCGTGGCCTACGGTGGCAATGGCACCACCACGTTCCAACTGCCGAATTTCGTGACGCGCGCCGGCTGCCAGCAGGGCGCGGGGCCTGGACTGACGCCGCACACGCTGGGCAGCAATTTCGGCTCGGCGTCGGTGAGCCTGCAGAGCACGCAGATCCCCATGCACCAGCACGGGGTCACTGCTGCCTCGCAGCCGGATGGCACGAAGAAAACCGCTTCGCCTGCGAGCGGTGTCGCCCTGTCGACGCTGAACGTGAATACCGAGCGTCCGTTCCTGGCGGTCGCGCCGAACACGCAGTTCTCACCGACCATGTTGATGCCCACCGGCATCGGCCAGGCGCACGAGAACCGGCAGCCGTATCTGGCGGTGAACTTCTGCATCGCGTTGCAGGGCAACTATCCGGTCTTCAACTGAGGCAGGCGTGATGTCGATCGTCGCCTCGCCCGGCTTTCCGCAACGGGACGTCGGGTGGGCGGCGCCCGCTGCGCTGCAGGCACGCGGCATCGCCTTGCGTCCGACACGGGCAGAAGACTTACCCTGGCTACGCGACCTGTACGCCAGCACGCGGCGCGACGAACTGGCCGCAGTCCCGTGGCCGGAGCCAGCCAAGCGCGCTTTTCTCGACCAGCAGTTTGCCTTGCAGCATGCGCACTACCTGCAGCACTTCCCTGACGCCGACTTCCTGATTGTGGAAGACGCGCGCGCGCGGCTGGGCCGGCTGTATCTGGACCGCAGCACGGATCCGCACGTCCTGGTCGATATCAGCCTGCTGCCGGACTGCCGCGGCCACGGCATCGGCGGCGCGCTGATCGCGCAGGCACAGGCGCTCGCGCATGCGAATGGGCGCGCACTGACGCTGCACGTGCTGCATGCCAATCCCGCAGCCCAGCGGCTCTACGCGCGGCTGGGCTTCGTTGCCGGCGAGGCCGGCCAGACCCATCTGGCCATGCGCTGGGATGGCGCCTGCACGCAGCCGGACGCGCGCGTCAGTTGAACACCGCCTGATACAGGAAGCCGTCGCGTTCGCGCGCCACCGGCACCAGGAAGATGCCGATCTCGCCCAGGCGCGGATGGCGCATCTGGTAGGTCTGCTGCGGAAACAGAAACGCCGAGCCGTTGCGGAACAGCAGCGAGAACGGGGCGCGCCGCGCCGCGGGCGGCGTCGGCAGCGGCCGCGCTTCGACCAGCACGAATGCGACCTCGCCTTCGTTCAACTGCGCCGAGAACGTCTCGTTCACGCTTCCGGCGAAGTGTTCCAAGCTCAACAGCTCCATCCTTGACTCCAGGTGTGGTTCGGCACGGGCGCCATGCCGGCATCGTCGCGTGCCGTCGCGACGCGCACAAGCGCTGTGCGGGCATTTGTCCACACCGCCTTTTGTCCACACCTCAAGTGCAGCGGCGAGGCGCTGGCGCGGTGGCGGCCATCCCGAGCCGATGCGGCGTCGCCGGCGACCAATGCGCGGCCGTATGACACGCTGTTGCATGAACGGGGCGAAGCGGGCGCGCACACCGGCCCGCGCAGTGCCACAATACTGCACGGGCCAGTTCGGTTAAGTTCAGCCGAACGGATCGATCCTATGTTGTATTTTCGTTAAAGGTCGCGATGGCGTCTTCCGAATCCAATCTGGTGCAGTTGTCGGGCGTGCGCATCGACCGCGGCGGCCGGGCGATCCTGCGCGACGTCTCGCTGAGCGTGCCGCGCGGCAGCATCACCGCGGTGCTCGGCCCCTCCGGCAGCGGCAAGTCCACGCTGCTGGCGGCGCTGACCGGCGAACTGGAGCCGGCCGCGGGAACGCTGCAGGTGTTCGGCAAGCCGCTGCCGCGCGGCAGCCGTGCGCTGCGCGAGACGCGCAAGAGCATCGGCGTGCTGCTGCAGGGCAACGGCCTGCTGACCGACCTGAGCGTGGCCGAGAACGTGGCGCTGCCATTGCGCGCCCACACCCGCCTGCCCGAACCGGTGCTGCAGCGGCTGGTCGCATTGAAGCTGCACGCGGTGGGCCTGCTGGCCGCCTCCGACGCCTGGCCGCGCGAGCTGTCCGGCGGTATGGCGCGGCGCGTGGCGCTGGCGCGGGCGCTGGCCCTGGACCCGCCGCTGATGATCTACGACGAACCCCTGACCGGCCTGGACCCGATCGCCTCCGGCGTGATCATGAGCCTGATCCAGCGCCTCAACCACACCCTGGGCCTGACCAGCATCATCGTCAGCCACCACGTCCACGAGACCCTGCCGATCTGCGACCAGGCCGTGGCCATCGCCAACGGCGGCGTGGTCTTCGCCGGCACCCCGCAGGCGTTGCAGGCCAGCAGCGATCCGCTGCTGCAGCAGTTCCTGCACGGCCGTCCCGACGGCCCGATCCCGTTCGATGCGCCGCAGCGCGCGCGGAGCGCCGCCTGATGGCCATCGTTGCCCCGATCCGTTCCCTGGGCCGTGCCGGGCTGTTCTTCCTGACCGTGCTGCGCGGCTCGCTGCCGACCCGGGACCTGCTGGCCGAGCTGATCCGCGAGATCTACAAGGTCGGCGCGCGTTCGCTGCCGATCATCGCCGTGGGCGGCGCCTTCGTCGGCCTGGTGCTGACCCTGCAGGGCTACCGCACGCTGCAGACCTATGGCGCCTCCGATGCGCTGTCCACGCTGCTCGGCCTGTCGCTGTACCGCGAGCTGGCGCCGGTGCTGACCGCGCTGCTGTTCATCGGCCGCGCCGGCAGTTCCATCGCCGCCGAGCTCGGCCTGATGCGTGCGACCGACCAGATCAAGGCGCTGGAGCTGATGGCGATCGACCCGGTGGCCAAGGCGGTGGCGCCGCGCTTCTGGGCGGCGGTGCTGACCGTGCCGCTGCTGACCGGCATCTTCTGCTCGCTGGCGATCAGCGCCAGCTATTTCGAGGCGGTGGCGGCGCTCGGCCTGGACCGCGGCACGTTCTGGTCGGCGCTGTCGAGCAGCGTGGATTTCTGGGACGACTTCGGCGTGGCGATGCTGAAGTCGGCGGTGTTCGGCGGCACGGCGGCGCTGGTGGCGGCCTATGTCGGCTTCCATGCCGAGCCGACCATCGAGGGCACTTCGGTGGCCACCACCCGCGCGGTGGTCAACGCCTCGCTGCTGGTGCTGATGTTCAACTTCGTCATGTCGGCGCTGCTGTTCCGCTGAGCGGCGCCAACGCGGGGCCGGCCGGCGACGGCAGGCTCCGCGGCAACATCCCGGTCGCGGCACTGGCGCTGCGGCCACGCTGAATCAACAAGGTAGACACGTTATGGCTCTCCGTGGTCCCCGTCTCGAGTTCGCCGTCGGCGCCTTCCTGCTGCTGGGCCTGGCCTCGCTGCTGGTGCTGGCGCTGGCTTCCACCAACCGCCAGTGGGGCTTCGGCGGCCACCGCTACGACCTGGTCGCGCGCTTCTCGCAGATCGGCCAGCTGCGTGCGCAGGCGCCGGTGAAGATCGGCGGCGTCATCATCGGCCAGGTCGCCAAGATCGACCTGGACCCGACCAAGTTCGACTCGGTGGTGACCCTGTCCATCGACGACAAGTACAAGGACCTGCCGGCCGACACTTCGGCGGCGATCCTGACCAGTGGCCTGCTGGGCGAGAGCTATGTCGGCCTGCAGCCCGGCGGCGACCCCGACACGCTCAAGCCCGGCCAGGAAATCGCCTTCACCCAGCCGGCGGTGGACCTGATCCAGCTGGTCGGCAAGTACATGTTCGGCGGCGGCAGCGCCGGCGGCGACAAGAACGCAACACCCGCTGCCGCACCCTCTGCCGACCCCACCACGCCCGCAACGGAACCCAAGCCATGACGATCAAACTGCTTTCCGCCGCTCTCGCCGCCGCGCTGGCCGTGGCCGCGCCATCCGCCGCCCTGGCCCAGGCCGCCGCGCCGGCCGCCGCCGCCACCCAGGCCGGTTCGGCCAGCAAGGTGGTGCTGGAGAACAGCACGCGCATCCTGACCACGCTGGAACAGCGCCGCAGCGAGTTCAAGAGCAACCCGACCGCGCTGCGCCAGTTCATCGACAGCGAGATGAACAAGTCCTTCGACCGCGACTACGCCGCCCGCCTGGTGCTGGGCGTGCACGGCCGCGGCGCCTCCGACGCCGACGTCAAGCTGTTCGGCGACGCGATGGCCGACAACCTGATGCAGCGCTACGGCACCTCGCTGCTGACCTTCGAAGGCAAGCCGCAGGTGCGGGTGAAGTCGGAAACCCCGCTGCCCGGCGGCCGCGGCGTCAAGGTCTCCACCGAACTGCTGCGCAGCGGCGGCGACCCGGTGCCGGTGGACTACCTGCTGCGCAACACCGGCGCGGGCTGGAAGATCTTCGACGTGATGGTCGAGGGCGTGTCCTACGTGCAGACCTTCCGCAACCAGTTCGACACCCCGCTGCGCAACAAGTCGATCCCCGAGGTTGCGGCCGAGCTGCGCAACGGCACGCTGCAGGCGGCACCGGCGGGCAACAGTGGCAAGTGATGCGCCGCAACTGCGCCGCGACGGCGACACGCTTGCGCTGAGCGGCGTGCTCGACCGTGCGGCGGCCACCGCGCTGTGGCCGGCAGCGCTGCGCGCGCTGCCGGGCGCACGCGCGCTGGACCTGCAGGCCGTCTCGCGGGTGGACAGCGCCGGCCTGGCGCTGCTCGCCGAACTTGCCGCGCGCCTGCGTGCCCAGGGCCAGGCCGAGGTCGCCATCCACGGCGCCCCGGCCGGCCTGACCGACCTGAGCGCCGCCTACCGGCTGGCCTCGACCCTGGACTTCCACTCTCCCCCTGCGGCGAGCTGACACATGAACGTGCTGCGTATCCTCACCTCCCTGACCCTGGCCGCCGCCCTGGGCGCCTGCGCTGGCGCGCCCAAGCGCACGCCGCCGCCGCCGCCGGTGGCACAGACCGCGCCGGCCGCCGGCGACAGCGCCGCGGCTCCCGATGCGCACGCCGCGCCGGCGACCGCAGACAGCGCCACCGGCATGGACACCGGCGCCGCGCCGGCATCGGCAAGCGCGCCTGCGGCGATGCCGCCGGCGAGTGCTGCCCCGGGCGCCGCGTCGGCCAACGGCACGCCGACCTCGGCCGAGGACGACTACGCCGCGTTGTATGGCGGCGACCCGTACAACCCGGTCGCCGATCCGACCCTGCCGGAGGGCGTACCTGCACCGCAGAGCTACGATCCGTGGGAGAAGTTCAACCGCAAGGTGCACGCCTTCAACAACGTGGTCGACCGTGGCGTGGCGCGGCCGCTGGCACGCGCCTACGTCAACGTGGTGCCGCGGCCGGTGCGGTTGGGCGTGACCAACTTCTTCGACAACCTCAGTTCGCCGCTGACCATGGTCAACCAGCTGCTGCAGGGCCGTCCGCTGCAGGCGGGGCAGACCCTGAGCCGGTTCCTGATCAACAGCACGCTGGGCATCGGCGGCATCTTCGACCCGGCCACCGACGCCAACCTGCCGCGGCGCAGCGAGGACTTCGGCCAGACCCTGGGTGTGTGGGGCTGGCGCCGCTCGCGCTACCTGGAACTGCCGTTGTTCGGCCCGCGCACGGTGCGCGATGCATTCGGCCTGGTCGGCGACGCGCCGCTGTCGCCACTGCAGCAGATCGAGGAAGACCGGGTGCGCATCGGTCTGCAGGGCCTGCAGTTGGTCGACACGCGCGCGCAGTTGCTGTCGCTGGACAGTCTGCGCGACCAGGCGCCGGACGAGTACCAGCTGACCCGCGATGCGTGGCTGCAGCGCCGCAACTATCAGATCGAGAGCGACATGCGCGGACACAAGCGTCAGGACGACGATCTGCCGGCCTATCTGCGCGAGGAAGAAACCAATCCGACGGTGCCGGTGGATGCGATGCCGGTCCCGGAGTGGCGCGGCGGTCGCTGAGTCCGGCGCACGACGCACCTACGAAAAGCCCGGCTTCGGCCGGGTTTTTCGTGTCTGAAGCTTTTGCTGCCATCGCCTGTGGGCGCAGCGCGATGTGCGGCAATGAGCGCGCGGTTTGCAGTGGGTGATCGAGTGTCGCCGCGGACTACAGGGAGCAGCCTGCTTTGCTGTTGCTCCTGCTGTTGCTGCTGTTGCTGTTGCTGTTGATTTATCGGGGTCCCCTCGGCGCGGCAGCCACGGCGGGCGAATACCCGAAGGGCGACGCGCAGGATGCGCGTCGTTTTTCGCCGGCACATGGATGTGCCGTCGAAAAATGCCCGTCGTGGCTGCGAACCCGGAGCGCGAAGCGCGGAGGGCGCGCTGCGGGGTGTGCTTTCTTTTGGTTACTTTTCTTTGCACAAGCAAAGAAAAGTGACTCGCCGCCAGGCGAAAGCTCTGCTCTTGCACTTGCTGTTACGGCGGCTGGATTGTGGAGCGGCTAAGCCGCGTAGGCATTACCGATTACGTCGGTCGCGGCTGAAGCCGCTTGTGTCAAATAAGGGTCTATCGTTGTAGGTGAGAGCGGAGTGCGGCAGGCCGTTTAGCCGCAGTGCCAGCAAGCACGAGTAGGAGTCAGCGCCGCCGCACTC
>NZ_NSGT01000078.1:0-6788 GCF_009192905.1 Xanthomonas sp. LMG 12459 | reverse complement strand
CGGCTCGGCCTGCGCCATCTGCGAACCCGCCCCTACACGCCACGCACCAATGGCAAGGCCGAGCGGCTGGTGCAGACCAGCCTGCGCGAATAGGCCTATGCGCGCTCCTATATCGACTCCACGCAACGCGCCAACGCCTTCTCGGGCTGGCTGCATCATTACAACTGGCATCGACCACACGCCAGCCTCGGCTACAAGCCGCCCATCTCCCGAATTCCACTGAACAACGTGGTGGGTTTACACAGCTAGACGATAATCCTCCACGACTTGATTGGGCAATATCAGTCGATGGAGCAGGTGTATCACTACTGCGCTGAGGCGGCACATACGACCCCGGCGGCTGCCCCTGAGGCCCAGGCGCGGAGGCAGCACCACTGAATGCAGAGAAGTGCATGAAGGACGCCATGCTGCCTTGCCACAGCGCGGCAGCCATCGGCGGCACTGACACGATCAGCAAGGTCATGAGCAATCCAATCCCTCCCTGCTGCAGCGCCTGCGACGACAAACCTTCCGCATTGCCCAGCGGGATGAGCTTCATGGCCCAGTAGGCCCCCGCCACCTTCACCGTGAACTTCAGGACCATCGCCGACACGACTGACAGCATGGCCATCGAGAACAGCGTTCCCAACACATAGTACAACCACTTCTTGAACAGGTCCTTGGTCTGCTCGAACATCAAAAAGAAGATGAAGATCGGCCCGATGCCGATCAGGAAGGCCAGAGTGAACTTGAACAGCAACAACATCGCACCGGCGACCATGGGCGGACCGGCCGTGCCGAATCCAGCCAACAGGATCGCTCGGCTCTTTTGATCGATCGACTCCGGATCGTTGGCGTTCACCTTCACCGCATCCAGGGCCGCCATCGCAAGCTGGGTGTACTCCAGATTCTGGTCGATCGCATCGGCTGCACTGGAATTATCATCGCCCGTGAACAAGCCGTGGATCTCTTTGTCCAGGTTATCGGTCATCGTCTTGTGCAGCATCGCGCCGTTGGCGCCGACGGTGGAGGCAATCTATGTCTACATCCAGTTCGATGCCCCCACGATTATCACCGCCCCTTCACCGATGCCTGTTGTTGGGGCGCATCCAGCTGCTGTGCCAGGTGCTGCGGCTCAGGCGCCTGATCCGTCCTCCGTTCCTGAACCAAAGGCGGCTTACCGGACAGATCCACCTTCACGCGGTAGCCGGGTGTGCTGCCTTCGATCCAGGCGCTTCCGCCCTCCAGCAGGGTCACGGCCTTGATCTGCTCCGGCCGTTCCATCCCCTCCCGCCGCGCTTGCGATGCCGCGTACGACACCGCGGCATCCGCGATGCCGGCAGGTAACCTGCTCTTGAGCATCTGGCAGAGAGGATCAGCCGGCCGCTCGGCAGGCGTCACGCTCGATTGCTCCGGCACCTTCAGCGGCGCCCGCCAGCCCTGTGGTTCTCCGCTCTCCATACGCGGCATATGCAGCCGCTGCATGTGCTCCGACCAATTCGGCACGCCGATGCTGTCGCGGCCCGCACCGGGCGCGAGCGGCCCGCGCAGGTCCGCAATGCCATCCTGCAGCAGCCCACCCCAACCCCGCGCACCCAGCGTCACCCCCAAGCGCAGCGCGGCAATATCATCCCGATACCGTTCGATCATCGGCGCATGGCGCTGTGCCAGGTGCTGTGCAGTCGCGTCTTCCAAGACCGAGTGCTTCGGCTTGCCCTCCTTGTCCACCGGGAGGAAGTTGTAGATGGTGTGTGAATCCGTCACCAACCCCTTCGCCGCACTAATCGGGTTGCGCAAACCACTGCGCTGGTCGTCATAGCCGGCCCGCTCCAAGGTCGCGATCTCTTGCTCCGTGGCGTACACGCGCACCTGGCCGTAGTGCCGGCTGGCGGCACTAACGGGATCTCCCGCCATCACGTGATTGATGACCGCGTTACCGCCTTCGGGAATACGACGATCCAAGCTGACCGCCCCATAGCCGTTGAAGGTTTCGCCTTTCAAGCCGAAGTGGTGCGCGGTGATTTCCGCGAGACCGCCACCGAGTGAATGGCCAGCGACCGTGACCTCGGGAGTCTTGCGTCCTTTGCCAAGCTTGTCCGCATACTCCAGGGCGTGCCTTGTGAACTCGATGGCGTCCGCCGCCTGTGCGTTGTGGCGGGTGGTTACCATCCCCCCATCGGCCATCAGGCCGTCACGCAATGGCTCGCGGTCGAACTCGCTGCCACGGTGTACGACGATGAGTTCTTTTGTATCCAGCCGTTGATAAAGGATGCCTTGATAGCCGGACGCGCTATCCATATAGCTGAGCCGCTTGTAGGACACGCCGCCTATGTCGACAGGCTTGCTGTTTTCTCCCGTTTCTCGCGGCTTTAGATATACATCGGCCGCAAGGGCGGCATATTGTTTTGTGTTCATGGTCATGGGAGCGCCTTCTCCGATGTCAGCGTCACTTTGAAGAGGTTGTGGCGTGCATGTTCATTAAAGTCATCCGGACTTGACTCACCGCTATCCGGAAAATCATCCATGTCTTCCTTGGGATAGCGTCCCTTCCAGAAATATGTGACCTTGGGCGTGGAACTATAAATCTCCTTCTTGAACAGCGCAGGCTCGTAACGCGTTTCTTCATGCTTGCCGGTCGCCTTCAAGGCAATGCCGACGCCCGTCAATTCAAAGCGGCACACGCCCATGCCGTAATAGTCGGCGTCGACCATGCCGTCGGCATATATCGTCCCCACATAATGTTCCCCGTCGACCTTCTGAAAGTTGATGGGTATACCTGCTTCTTTCGGCTTGGTTCTCACGCCCTCGAATGGCTCATTAAGCGGCGTGCACTGCTCATAATTGGCCATGTCATAAAACGCAGTACCTGAAACATACCCAAAGGGCCCTGGCGCATCTTCGATGGTCATCGTGATTCGATACGCTTGGGTCGGCTTGGTATTACGCTGATAGACTGGATCGCCATCGGCTGCCGTTTGCGCAACACCGTCGGCTTTTTCAGAAGCGGTATTCATCTGATTGCATCCGGCCAAGAGGGACAGAAGTAAAATGGCAGTAACAGTCTGAGCGTTCATAAGGGCGTTAGGCCACCACGGTGCTGCGCACAGCCCATTCGGCCTGCGCTAGGGCCTCGGTCAGCCAGCGGCAACTGCGCCGGATGGAAACACCGAGCAGCAGCAGGGCAACGATCAGAATCACGAACATCATTCCAGCTTCCGGCACGCGCATTACCACCGGCAGAGCGATTGGTAGCGCAATTACCGCCACGCTCATCATGAGTACCTGCACCGCTGCGCCAACGACGCCGAGGATGGACCTGCGCAACGGGCGCCGCTGTGCCGTGCATTCGCCGTGTGCCTGGAGGCGCTTCTTGGTGGCGGATGCGCGCAGCGCCAGCCGGAGTAGCATCGCTGCAATGCCGAGATGAAGGAGCGCTCCCAGGGCGGCCACGCTTTGCGCCAGCAACAGGATGAGGTCGCCTGACGTCCGATAGGCGAGCGCAGTCAGGCTGGCAGTCAGCGAGAGCGTCAAGAGGCAAAGGGTCAGCAACGCCCGTACATGCTGCACTGACTGCTGCCACTTCTCAGCGGATAGTGTTTGTCGCATGAGGCCAGGTCCGATTACGTATTGAGTAGATGGGGGCGTGCGGTGGCGGAAGAGGTCTTGGTTGGAGTCTGCGGGCCCTTGCTCACCCCGTTAGAGCCCGTGGCGGGATTGATAGGTGTCCAACAATCGCTGGGAACGCCTACTGTGCAGAAGAGGAAGGGGTTGTTGTAGAGAATGGTTTCGTACTAGCCGCCAGATTGTGCCATTGGCTGGATGGAAAAACCAAATAATAGCAAGCCTCGAACAGTCCACGCTTCTTCATGAGTTTCTCCTTGCTGAGACGCTTGACGGAAAGTCCAGGCCCTTGAACCAATCAAAACGGGAAAAGCGATCAATACTTCTCAAATACTGGTTCTGAGCATGCCTGATATATCACCTTGCATGTTGCTCCGGGATTCCTGCGTTCGCACCCCTCTGAAGCAGTCTCGACTGCCTTTTCTTTAGTTGGACCACCAGCAAACTGAATAAAACCATCCGGATTTGGCTGCCCATTAATCTGCGGCTCGACAATGACAGCGCATTGATTTTGATAAACCAGAGCCACCTTGCAGTTCTGTGCGCCTTTTTTTGCACATCGAGCTAACGCCTGGATCTTGGCTTCCGATTCGGACATTGCCCCAGTTGGAACGCCGTAGTACGGCACTGAATCGACTGTGCCGATCGCAATCGCACCCCAGGTCTTAATCCATTTGCCGCTAGGACGGGGAGGCGGCGTAGGTTGCTGCTGATAGTAACCAGGCGGAATTGGCGTGCATGAAGACATCGCACCACTGGCCTGGGCCGGCAACTGACCAGGCGGGCATCCATTTTCTGCATCTGCTGTGTTGGTTAAAAGGAGCATAGTAAAAAGGAGGCTGATCTTCATGCGCATTCCATCGAAACTCAAAATTTCTCGAATATCTGCTCCGTACAGGCTTTGTAAATCACCTTGCAATCGGCCTCTGACGTTGCAGCGTTGGCTTTTCTGCAATGAGCTTGAGCTCTCTGTATTGCATCAGTAATGGTCACGCCACCAGAAAAGCTGACTAGACCAATAGCCAGAGGCAACCCATTCGTTTGCGGTTCTGCAATTGCGGCGCATTGGTTGTGATAACTCAAGGCGATTTGGCAGTCCTTTTCCCCATGAGAGGCGCAGCGCCTGAGTGCATCGGCCTCGGCTTCTGCCTTGGATAATTTGCCCGTGGTGACCCCATAATTTGTCGTATTGTCTATTGATCCCATCGCGATAGCACCCCATGTCGTGAGCCACTTACCCAAAGGCTGTGGCGCAGGAGCCTGCTGTTGGTAGTAGCCAGGAGGAACAGGTGTACACGAGGCCATTGCGCCATTTGCCTGCGCCGGGAGTTGCCCAGGTGGGCAACCACTTTCTGCAGACGCAGCACCTACCAAGAAAAACGTAGCGAAGGTAAGATAACGGTTGAGCGCCATCTGAATCCCTCCCATAGCTTAAGTTGGTCGGCTATTATTCTCGGCGACTGACTCAGCAAAAAAACGCATCTTATCGCCTAGAATTTCTGAAAAATCTGCTCAGTGCAATTGGAGTAACCAATAGTACACTCCTTGCCGGCGTTATTTTTCTGACAACGTATAATTGCTTTCCTACTTATTTCCGCAAGTGGAAAGCCCGAGTCAACGCTCGCCACTCCTTCCCCTGGGGGCGTAACTACCACTACACATTGATTCTCATAAGCATGAACAATGCGGCATCGGTGAGAGCTGGCATTCTGGCACTTTTGCAAAGCATCCTTCTCGGCATCCGCTTTACTTAGTTTGCCTGTCGACACGCCAAATTGAGTGATATCATCACCCGCAACCGCGCCCCACGTTTTGAGCCACTTCCCGAGTGGGCGCGGTGGCGGAGCTGGCTGTTGTTGATAATAGCCAGGCGGTATAGGGCCACAGGACGCCATGTTGCCATTTGCTTGGGCCGGAATCTGCCCAGGCGGACACCCGTTTTCCGCTCGCGCGTTACCCATAGCGAAAAGCAGTGCAAGGCAAGCAGCCAGGGTGAATTTAATATCCATATATCACCTCGATGCAAACTGTGTACTAGAAACCCCGCTCCGTGACTGGGTTGCGCAATAGGCGGAAAGTGCCCAATTTTAAAACTTTTCAAATACTTGTTCGGTGCACGCCGTATAAACGACTTTACACTCGGCCCCAGCAAAATTTTTATTGACTGTTTTGCAATCGCTTACAACGTGCTTGCTTGCTTCCTGGATCGAAGCCGCACTAATAAACCTCACATGCCCATCTGTCAGCGGTAACCCATTTATCTGCGCCTCGGCCACGGCTACACATTGATTCCGATACTGGAAGACAATCTTACAATCAGTTTCCCCATGAGAGGCACAGCGCTTCAGTGCATCCGTCTCTGCTTCTGCCTGAGATAGCTTTCCAGTGGTGACCCCGTAGCTGGTAGTTGAATCTTTTGATCCCATGGCAATCGCGCCCCAAGTTTTGATCCACCTTCCAGACGGTCTAGGTACTGCGGGAGCTTGCTGCTGATAGTACCCAGACGGAATTGGAGTGCATGAAGTAATCGCACCGTTAGCTTGGGCCGGCAACTGACCTGGCGGGCACCCATTTTCCGCATGCGCAACGCCTGCTAAGAAAAGCGTAGCGAGGAATAGATAATGGTTGATTACCATCTGACTACCTTGTGATTCAGGTGAATCGACTGCTATTCCGATTGGTATTGGCATTGCCCATTGCCCCGCTACCTTCTTGCGGTGGCCCCGACGGTAGACGTCCCGCTGAATACCTTGTCACGTCAGCACTTCCAAGCGGCGTATCTTTGCCACCTTGCGGCGGCACATACGACCCCGGCGGCTGCCCCTGCGGCCCTGGCGTTGACGCGGCACCACCGGCGAACGCCGAGAAGTGCATGAAGGACGCCATGCTGCCTTGCCACAGCGCGGCAGCCATCGGCGACACTGACACGATCAGCAAGGTCATGAGCAATCCAATCCCTCCCTGCTGCAGCGCCTGCGACGACAAGCCTTCCGCATTGCCCAGCGGGATGAGCTTCATCGCCCAGTAGGCCCCCGCCACCTTCACCGTGAACTTCAGGACCATCGCCGACACGACTGACAGCATGGCCATCGCGAACAGCGTTCCCAACACATAGTACAACCACTTCTTGAACAGTTCCTTGATCTGCTCGAACATCAAAAAGCACATGAAGAACTGCCCGAAGCCGA
>NZ_NSGT01000077.1:0-44147 GCF_009192905.1 Xanthomonas sp. LMG 12459 | reverse complement strand
GTCGGCCTTCTTGGCTGCGGTTATCATAGGCGGTCATCACACGAGCGCCCGCCGTTGCGGCGGAGCTTCCATTCTATCCGGCCGGCCGCCGAACGCGGCGGGTTTGCCTTACCCGAGGAGTTTCAGATGGCCAGCTACGGCATGAACGACGTCAAGAACGGGATGAAGATCCTGGTCAACAGCGAGCCTGCGATCATCACCGATACCGAATACGTCAAGCCCGGCAAGGGCCAGGCGTTCACCCGCGTCAAGTACCGCTTCATCAAGTCCGGGCGCGTGGTCGAAATGACCATGAAGGCGACCGACAGCGTGGAAGCGGCCGACGTGGTCGACACCGACATGCAGTACCTGTACAGCGACGGCGAGTACTGGCACTTCATGCAGCAGGAAACCTTCGAGCAAGTGCAGGCCGACAAGGCCGGCGTCGGCGACGCCGCCAAGTGGATCAAGGGCGAGGAGGATTGCGTGGTGACGCTGTGGAACGGCACGCCGATCCAGGTCACCCCGCCGAACTTCGTCGAACTGAAGATCGTCGAGACCGACCCGGGCGTGCGCGGCGACACTTCCGGCGGTGGCGGCAAGCCGGCGACCCTGGAGACCGGTGCGGTGGTGCGCGTGCCGCTGTTCGTCGGCCAGGAAGAAGTGATCCGCGTCGATACGCGTTCGGGCGAGTACGTTTCGCGCGTCAAGTAAGTCGGCATGCCCGCGGCCGCAGCCGGCCGCGGGCATGCGCACGCGCTGGCGTGCGGCGGCCAGGCAGCGCCATGCGCCGGATCGCCGTGCGGCGGTGATGGACCACCTCGCTCCCAGGAAACGCCCGTGACCACCAGCCACGCCGACAGCGCCGACAGCAAGTACCCGCACGACCGCGTCGTGTTCTTCAGCGATGCGGTCTTCGCCATCGCCATCACCCTGCTGGCGGTGGAAATCAAGGTGCCCGGACACGCCGAGGTCGCGGCGGTCGGCGGCATCCTCGCCGCCCTGCACCGGATGCTGCCGCTGTTCATCGGCTTTGCGGTCAGCTTCCTGGTCACCGCGCTGTTCTGGAAGTCGCACCTGCAGCTGTGCCGGCACATCCGCCAGTTCGACGACCGGCTGATCTGGCTCAACGTGCTGCAGTTGCTGCTGATCGGCCTGCTGCCGTTCTCCACCGCGCTGTACTCGGACTATTTCGGCAGCCACGAGGCGTTCTCGGTGTACTGCGCGCATCTGGCGGCGATCGGCCTGGCCGGGTACTGGCTGCATGCCTATGCGGTGCGCAAGGAAGGCCTGGCGCAGCGGCTGGGCCCGCTGCAGGCGCAGGCGATGAAGCTGCGCGCGGCGGTCTCGCCGGTGGTGTTCGCGTTATGCATCCCCGTGGGCATGGTGGCACCGTGGCTGGGCCGCTTCGGCTTCCTGGCGGTCTTCCTGCTGCAGTGGGGGGTGGTGCGCGTGTACCAGCGGCGCATCCGCCAGGCCCAGGCGGCACCGGCACCGTGACCCTCCCTTTTCCAGAGTCCCTGCGATGACCTCCATACCCGAATCCTGCGACCTGCTGATCGAAGCCGGCTACGTGGTCCCGATCGAACCGCATGCGGTGGTGCTGGAAGACCACGCGGTGGCGGTGCGCGGCAGCGAGATCGTGGCGGTGCTGCCGACTGCCGAGGCGCGCACGCGCTTCGCTCCCGCGCGCACCGTCTCGCGCCCGGACGCGGCGCTGCTGCCGGGCCTGGTCAACGCGCATACGCACAATCCGATGACCCTGCTGCGCGGCATCGCCGACGACCTGCCGCTGATGGTGTGGCTGCAGCAGCACATCTGGCCGGTGGAAACCGCGGTGATCGGCCCGGAGTTCGTCGCCGACGGCACCGCGCTGGCGATCGCCGAGATGCTGCGCGGCGGCACCACCTGCGCCAACGAGAACTACTTCTTCGCCGACGTGCAGGCCGCGGTGTACAAGCAGCACGGCTTCCGCGCGCGGGTCGGCACGGTGATCATCGATTTCCCGACCGCCTGGGCCAAGACCTCGGACGAGTACTTCGCCCGCGCCTGCGAGGTGCACGACCAGTGGCGCGACGATCCGCTGGTCGGCATCGCCTTCGCCCCGCATGCGCCGTACACGGTCAACGACGCCAACTTCGAGCGGGTGCGGATGCTGTCCGACCAACTCGAGGTGCCGGTGCACCTGCACACCCACGAGACCGCGCAGGAAATCGCCGACTCGCTCAAGCAGTACGGGCAGCGCCCGCTGGCGCGGCTGGACCGTCTGGGCCTGGTCAACGACCGCCTGATCGCGGTGCACATGACCCAGCTCACCGACGCCGAGATCCACCTGTGCGCCGAGCGCGGGGTCAGCGTGGTGCATTGCCCCGAGTCCAACCTCAAGCTCGCGTCCGGGTTCTGCCCGGCCTGCGCGCTGCAGCGGGCAGGGGTGAACCTGGCGATCGGCACCGACGGCTGCGCCAGCAACAACGACCTGGACATGTTCAGCGAGAACCGCACCGCGGCGATCCTGGCCAAGGCCGTGGCCAACGACGCCACCGCGCTGGACGCGGCCAGCACGCTGCGCGCGGCCACCCTGGGCGGCGCGCGCGCGCTGGGCTTCGGCGAGACGATCGGCTCGATCGAGCCGGGCAAGCAGGCCGATCTGATCTGCGTGGACCTGTCGGCGCTGGAGACTCAGCCGCTGCACAACGTGCTGTCGCAACTGGTGTACGCCACCGGCCGGCAGCAGGTCAGCGACGTGTGGATCGCCGGCCAGCCCAAGCTGAGCCAGCGCGTGCTGGTGGACATGGATGTCGATGCGCTGGTCGCCAATGCGCGCGAATGGCGCGAACGTATCCGCAGCATCCACGCCTGATCCGCTATGTTCGCCGTGCCGCCCCGCGCGCGCGGCCCCAACGAGAGTTCGCCATGACCGCTTCCGCCGCCAACGCCTCCGCCAATTTCGATCAGGCCGAACTGGACAAGTTCGGCGCCCTGGCCACCCGCTGGTGGGATGCCGACGGCCCGCAGAAGCCGCTGCATGCGCTCAATCCTGTGCGTCTGCGCTACGTCGCCGAGCGCCTGCCGCTGCGCGGGGCGGCGGTGCTGGACGTGGGGTGCGGCGGCGGCCTGCTCAGCGAGGCGTTGGCCAAGGAGGGCGCGCAGGTCACCGCCATCGACCTGTCGCCGGAACTGATCAAGGTCGCGCGCCTGCACCAGTTCGAATCCGGGGTCGAGGTCGACTACCGCGTGCAGTCGGTCGAGGACCTGGCGGCCGCACAACCGGGCAGCTTCGACGCCATTACCTGCATGGAGATGCTCGAGCACGTGCCCGATCCGGCGGCGATCGTGCGCGCCTGCGCGACCCTGCTCAAGCCGGGCGGACAGCTGTTCCTGTCCACCCTCAACCGCACCCCGGCCGCGTTCGCCCTGGCCATCGTCGGTGCCGAGTACGTGGCGCGGCTGCTGCCCACCGGCACCCACCGCTACCAGGATTTCATCAAGCCGGCGGAACTGGCCGCGTGGTTGCGCCAGGCCGAGCTGCAGCTGCGCGACGTCAGCGGCCTGGCCTACGAGCCGTGGCGCAACCGCGCGCGGCTGTCCTCGCGCACCGAGGTCAATTACCTGGCGTGTGCTGCAAAGCCGGGAATCGGGAATGGGGAATAGGGAAGCGCCGCTGCCGCAGCGGGGTTATCCGCGGGTGGTGCTGTTCGATCTGGATGGCACGTTGCTGGACAGTGCGCCGGATCTGCTGGCCGCGGCCAATGCGTTGCTGGCTGAGCATGGCCGTGCGGCGTTGACCCTGGCGCAGTTGCGGCCGGTGGTGTCCAAGGGCTCGCGGGCGATGCTCGGGGTCGCCTTCCCGGATCTGCCCGCCGCGCAGCGCGATGCGCTGATTCCGGCATTCCTGCGCCACTACGAGGCACTGATCGGCCGCCATTCGCAGCCGTTCGACGGCATCCCGGAACTGCTGCAACGCCTGGAAGAGGCCGGCAGCGTGTGGGGCATCGTCACCAACAAGCCCGAGGCGCTGGCGCGGTTGATCCTGCCGCAGTTGCAGTGGGAGCAGCGCTGCGCGGTGCTGATCGGCGGCGATACGCTGCCCGAGCGCAAGCCGCATCCGCTGCCGCTGCAGGTCGCCGCGCAGCGCCTGGGCGTGGCGCCGCAGGAAGTGGTCTACGTCGGCGACGACGAACGCGACATCCTCGCCGCGCGCGCCGCCGGCATGGCCTCGGTGGCGGTGCTGTGGGGTTACCGGCTGGACGAGGACGATCCGCTGGCCTGGCGCGCCGACGCGATGGTCGCGGCGCCGGCCGAGTTGTACGACGCCGCGGCCTGGCCGGTCAGCGCAGCCGCGTCCTGAAACCGGTGCTGTCGCCGCGTTCGCGGCGATGCTGCGACCGCGGTGTCGCGCCCTGCACGCCGACGCCGCTCGGCATCCACCGGTCGCGCACGTACACTGCGCGTTCTGCGCGGCAGCCGCGCTCGTTCTCCCATTGCGCGATGCCGTCGGCGCGCGCGCCTGACTCCGGATTCACCGATCGCATGAGCAGTTCGTCCGCCCTGGATGCCTTCCTCGACAAATGGCGCCGCCGCTGGCCGGAATGGGCCGTGGCCGAGGCCTTCGTGCCGGCGCCGCAGCGCGCCCGCACCGTGGCCTGGTTCGCCCTGCTGCAGGAGTTCGACGACATCCTCAACATCGCCGGCGACCCGCTGCCGGCTGACGCCAAGCTGGCGTGGTGGGGCGAGGAACTGCGCAGTTGGGCCGGGCAGCGTTCGCGGCATCCGCTGGGCCGGGTGCTGGAGCCGGTGGCGGCGCCGTGGACACAACTGGCCGAGGCCTTGCCGAGCCTGCCGCAGTCGCGCGCGGCCGCGGCCGACACCGCGCATGCGCTGGAGCGGCTGGAGCCGTTCGCGCAGGCGGTGGTCGCGGTCGAGCGCGCGTTGTTCGAAACCCCGGCCGAGGGTGCCGCGGTGCCGGTCGCGCTGCAGGTGCTGGCGCAGCGCCTGGTCGAGGGCGGCGCCGCCACCGCGCCGCTGGCGCTGCGCGGCGGCGATGAGGCGCAGCAGCGCCAGCGCTGGGCGCAGGCATTGCTGAAGCCGTGGCCGCGCCGCGTGCGCGGGCCGCGTCCGCGGCGCATCCTGTCGGCGTTGGCGCGTGCGCGGATGGTGCAGCAGGCGGCCATGCCCAGGCCGCCGGGACAGATGGCGACGCTGTGGCGCGCCTGGTGGGCCGGGCTGGGCTAGAGCGACCAATACTCTTCGACGACGTCGGGCTGGCCTGCCAGGCCCAACCCGAAGGGCCGCGGTTGCGCGCGCGCGTCGCGGTGTCATCGCTCAGATCTGGACGGACGTCCACGTCCTCGCGCGTCCTCGCAACAGGTACGCGCAACCGCGACGCGGCATGCGCGGGCAGGACGACACGCCCCACCCGCACCGCCGCCTGGCTTCAGGGCGCGCTGCCGGCGCCGCTGTTGGCGTACTCGTAGAAGCGATTGGCCGAGGTGCTGCAGTTGCTGCTGCAGTACGGACGGCCGATGGTCGAGGCGTTCCACGGCGCGCTCTTGCGGATGTGCCCGCCCAGCGTCGAGTCGCGGATCACCACCTTGCCGTTGGGCGAGGTGCCGTCGACGTAGTTGGACAGGCTGCCCACGCTCTCGTCCCAGGCCCGGCCCAGCCACACCGTGCCTCTGCCCGGATTGCCGACCGCATCGAAGGTGCTGCCGATCGCCAGGAAGCCGTAGCTGCTGCCCGGGCGGGTGCTGGGCGCGAAGATCACCCCGCCATCGTTGGCGCCGCGGCGCGCGGCGGTGTAGCGGATGGTGCTGCCGGCGAACACCGCCACGCCCGAGCCGAAGATGAAGTCGGTGTCGCCCTCGATGGTGCCGCCCTTGAAATAGGCGCGGATCACCGTGTTGGCGCTGCCGGCGCTGACCAGCAGGGTGTCCTGGTTGCTGGTCAGCACCACGTTCTCCAGCACCGCCTTGTCGCCGCGCAACGCCAGCGCCACCGCCGACTGGTTGCTGCCGCTGTAGGTGCCCTCGACGTAGCTGTTGACGATCGCCAGGTTGCGCGCCTGGAACTGCGCCGCGCGCACGGTGACGGTGCCGCTGTCGGAGGTGCCGACGGTGCTGCTGGCGGCGTTGCTGGCGCAGGGATGGGTGGCGCTGCCGGTGGGTTTCGGGGTGGGGTTGGCGTTGCCGAAACGGATCGTGGTGCTGGCCGGGCTGCCGCCGAGGCCGAACAGCGTGAGCGGCGGCGCCGCCGCGGGCACGCACACCACTTCGGTGTAGGTGCCGGGCGCCACGCTGATATAGCGGCGCATGCTGCCGCCGGCGGCGACCGCGGCGTCCACCGCGGCCTGCACGGTGCGGTAGCGGGTGCTGCCGTCGGCGGCGACCGCGTAGTCGGCCTGCAGCAGCGCGACGCCGGCGCTCGGATCCCAGTTGTCGGTAACCAGCGCGCCGATCGGTCCGGCCTGGGCCAGGTGGCGGGCGACGGTCTGGTTGGCCGCCTCGCTGCTGGTCAGTTGCGGGCGCGACGCAGTGCCGGTCAGCGCCGGCGCATCGGTGACGACCCCGGCCGCCAGCGCCAGCGTCGCCAAGCTCTTCATCCATAGCACATTAGTCATGACGATAGGATTCCCTGGGTTTATAGGTGAAGCCGCTCACAACGGGTATGACACCGGTATCAATTTTCTGCACGGCGGCGCCCATGGCGATGCTGCGGAGCTATCCTAGACAGCGATTGGTCGTCTGTGACGCCTCAGGGGACGCGCAGTTATCGATCTGTGGGTCTCCATCACGATCGGTGTGCTGGCCGAGTTTGATTCAAAGGCAAGGCAAGTTGGGCAGGGCGGAACCCTGTTGGTATGTCTTCGGATATGCGCTGTATCGCCTTTCTGCGCGAGCAAACGACCTATGGCTCCAAAAGGGGCAATTCGACTGCCGAGGCGACCGGCATGCGGTTCGTTGCAACCAGCCACATGATGCAATCTGTGGGAAGCTACATGCCTAAAGCTTCGTTCCGACTGCTGCTTGAATGTTGCCTGGATGTGATGCGCGTCTAATCAAATAGGGCTCCGCACCGGTACGTGTTTCTGGTCGATGTTGCATCGCGCTGAACTTCGATGGGGATTTTATGCGGTTAAAGCTTGAAACAAAGAAAATAAAGGATTTAAATAGGGCGGAGATTCTCGGTTACTGCGATTTCATGAAAAAGTACGACTTGAGGCGGTCAAGGAAAGATATATTGCAGTCTTTGCGAAAATTGCAGAAAGTTGTCATAGGGCGGGATAAGGGTGGGGCTATTGTCGCTATTGGAACCCTGGTCATCAAGCGGCTGGAGGTGAATGGCAAGAGCTATGTTGTAATTATTCCAGGCACGGTGTTCGATCCAGTGGCTCGTGGTCGCGACTTGATACGAAAATATACGATCTACAATTACTTTATTGAAAAAGCAAAGAGTCCTTTTTCAAGTGTGGTGTTTTGCGCCGTATTCGGAAATTGGCGTGGCTACAGGTCTTTCGTCGGAAGGTTGAGGAATGCTTGGCCAAGCCCTTTTGTGACGACGCCTCCTGACATGAAAGCTCTGATGAGCGCGATCTTTTCCGAGGTTTACAAGGAAAAATGGGATGCCGATAGCTGTACTGTCAGGAATCTCGGCGTGATCCTGCGCGAGGCGATCGATTTCATACCAGATGCCGAGAGGGATCCTTATGCCTTGGAGTTCAGGAGATTGAATCCTGGGTATCCGCAAGGGGACGGGCTTGCGACCATGTGCGTCGTTGGAATCCTCGATTTGCTTGGGCGTAAGAGGAAGTCCCTTCGCTGATCGGGTATGGCGGTGTGCTTGGTTTGAATGGTTGCTCAGGGTTGGTCGTGTGCTGTGCAGGTGGGCCTCGTGACTTAGGATGCTCCGGTTCGGGAGCGTTCCTTATCCGTCGTTGTTGATGAGGTCATAGGAATCTATCGCGGAGCGACGGCAAGCCCTGACTAGCTCGCGTTTCGCTGCTTTTGCGCGCGTTTCAGCATCAAGCAAGGGATCGATGCTTGCGTCGAACCGCGCCAGGCGAACGCATCGGCCACCCAGATGATGAACGCGCCGCCGCGCGTCAGTGAACCTGACCCACCAGCGCTTTACGGCTGCTTTGTCCGCTCCAGCACCAACAACGGATCGATGCGCACATCGAACCAATTCATCCCCCAATGCAGATGCGGCCCGGTCGCACGCCCGGTGGCGCCGACCGCGCCGATGACCTGACCCTGAGCGATGCGGTCGCCGACCTTCACGTCGATTCGCGACAAATGCAGGAAGTTGGAACTGACGCCATAGCCGTGATCCAGCAGCACGGTGCCGCCGGTGAGGTAAAGGTCGGGGGCCGCGAAGGTGATCACGCCGGCGGCCGGGGCCTTGACCGGGGTGCCGGTGGGCACGGCGATGTCCATGCCCGAATGCCCGGCGCCGGGCTGGCCGTTGTAGACCCGGGCGTTGCCGAAGCGGCCGCTGATGCGGCCCTGCACCGGCCAGATGAAGGGCGCGGCGAAATCGGTGCGCGGGTCGTCGCGGTCGCGTGCGGCAGTGACCTGGGCCTGTTCGCGCTTGATCCGCTCGGCGATCGCCGGCGGCGGGTTCACCGTCTTCGGCGGCACCCCGTTGACCTGTTCCAGCGGCCAGTCGCGCGGCGTCACCGCGATCTCGACCGTCTCGGTCCCGCCATCCGGGCGCTGCACGGCGATGCGCAGCGGACCGCGCTCGTCGCGGCCGATGCCGAACACCACGCTGCCGTAGTCGCTGACCCGCAGGGTGCGTCCGGCGTACTGCACGCGGCTGCCGGGCGCGACCTTGCCGATCACCAGCGCGCCCTGCGAGGCGCTGCGCGGGAACACGCTGCGCGCCTGGGCACCGGCTGCGGCCGGCGTCTGTGCGTGCAGCGCAGGGGCGAGCGGTGCAGTCAGCAGGACCAGCGCCAATGCGGCGCCGGACACCAGGGCGCCGCGCATCAGCGGTCGAACGCCAGGCGCTGCCCGTTGGGGGTGCCGACCAGGCGGGTGCCGTCCCAGGCCAGCACGCCGTTGACCCAGGTCGCGGCGATCCTGGAGCGGAAGCTGCGGCCCTCGAACGGCGACCAGCCGCACTTGGACAGCACGTCCTCGCGGCGCACGGTGAACGCGGTGTCGTCGATCAGCACCAGGTCGGCGTGGTAGCCCTCGCGCAGGAAGCCGCGTTCGTGCACGTCGAACAGCAGCGCCGGCGCGTGCGCGAACTTGTGCACCACCTGGGCCACGCTGAGCCGGCCCTCGTGGACCAACTCCAGCGCCGCGACCAGCGCGTACTGCACCAGCGGCAGGCCCGACGGCGCCTGCGCGTATGGCTTGCTCTTCTCTTCCCAGGTGTGCGGGGCGTGGTCGGTGGCGAGCACGTCGATCACGTCCTCGGCGATCGCGCGGATCAGCGCCTCGCGGTCGCTGGCGTCCTTGATCGCCGGGTTGCACTTGATCAGGTTGCCGAGCGTGGCGTAGTCGGCGCGGTCGAAGCGCAGAAAATGGATGCAGGTCTCGGCGGTGATGCGCTTGCCCTGGATCGGGCCGGGGGTGAACAGCGCCAGCTCGTCGGCGGTGGAGATGTGCAGCACGTGCAGGCGGGTGCCGTGCTTCTTCGCCAGCGACACCGCCAGCTGCGAGGACTTCAGGCAGGCCTCGCGCGAGCGGATGTCCGGGTGCATGTCCGGGGTCAGCGCCTCGCCATACTTTTCCTTGAACGCAGCCAGGGTCGCGTCGATGGTCGGGGTGTCTTCGCAGTGGGTGATGATCGGCGTCGGTGCGTCGCGGAAGATCGCGTCCAGGGTCTGCGGGTTGTCGACCAGCATGTTGCCGGTGGAGGCGCCCATGAACACCTTGATGCCGGGCGCGGTCTTCGGGTCCAGGGTCTGGATCGCGGCCAGGTTGTCGTTGCTGGCGCCCAGGTAGAAGCCGTAGTTGCCCCAGGCGCGGCCGCGCGCGGCGTCGTACTTGGCCTGCAGCGCGGCGGCGTCGAGCGTGGGCGGGTTGGTGTTGGGCATGTCCATGAAGCTGGTCAGGCCGCCGGCCACCGCCGCGGCCGATTCGGTGGCGATGTCGCCCTTGTGGGTCAGGCCGGGTTCGCGGAAGTGCACCTGGTCGTCGATCATGCCGGGCAGCAGCCAGCGCCCGGCGGCATCGACCACGGTCTCGCCCTCGCGCGCGGCCAGCTGCGGGGCGATCGCGGCGATGCGGCCGTCGGCGATGCGCAGATCGCCCTGGGTTTCGCGGCCTTCGTTGACCAGGCGCGCGTTGACGATCAGTGTGGAAGCGGACATCAGTGTTTTCCTTGGCAGCGGCAGGGTGGCGGCGCCGTGGGGTCGGGCACCGGGTCGAACCCGCCAGGATGGAAGGGGTGGCAGCGGCCGACGCGGCGGGCGGCCATCCAGCCGCCGCGCAATGCGCCGAAACGGGCGATGGCGGTCACCGCATACGCCGAGCAACTGGGCACGAAACGACAGCGCGGTCCCAGCAGCGGGCTGATGAAGCGCTGGTACAGGCGCAGCAGGGCGATGAGAGCGCGGGCGATCACATCACCATGATATGCCACTGTGCTGGACTAGGCGGGTCGCTCGGCGTATACGCCGCGTTGTTGCCGCGGGGGGTAGGGTAGGCTATAAAGGCCCGCTTTCCCGGGCCCCGGGAAGACCAAGGAAGAGCGTTCGTGGCTGCTAAAAAACCTGCAAAGAAGGCCGTCCAGGCCGCCAAGAAGCCTGCCAAGCCCGTCGCCAAGAAAGCGACGGTGTCCGCCGCCAGCAAACCACTGAAGAAAGCCGCGCCTGCGAAGGCGGGAGCCAAGGCTGCGCCTGCCAAGCCGGCCAGCAAGGTCGTGGCCAAGAAGCCGGCGGCCAAGCCGGTCGCTGCGGCGCCGGCCAAGTCCGCTCCTGCCAAGAAGGCCCCGGCCAAGACGGCGCCTGCCAAGCCGGTCGCCCCGGCCAAGGCCGCCGTCAAGCCAGCGCCCGCCGCCAAGCCGGCAGCGAAGACGCCAGCGGCCAAGCCTGTGGCCAAGCCCGCGGCCGCTCCCGCCAAATCCAAACCGGCCACCGCCTCTGCCGCACCTGCGGTGACCACCTCCGTACCGAAGTCGGCGCCCAAGCCGGCTGCGGCCAAGCCTGTCCCGGTCAAGCCCGCCGCGCCTGCCGCAGCACCGGCCTCCAAGCCCGTTGCCGCCAAGTCCGTCGCGCCGTCGACCCCGCCACAAAAGAATCCCGTGTCCGTTTCGAAATCCTCCGCGAAAACCCCCACCAAGTCCGAATCCACCCCGAAGGCGCCGGTCGCCAAGCCCACCGGCAAGGTCGCCGTGGCCGTGACCGCCAAGTCCAACACCCCGGCCAAGCCGGCCAAGTACAAGGTGGTCGAGTACAAGACCGACGAGGCCACCGGCCGCCCGATCCTGCCCAAGGGCTACAAGCCGGCGGCGGACGAGGAGTACATGAGCGCGCTGCAGCAGGAGTACTTCCGCCAGCGCCTGCTCACCTGGCGCGCCGACCTGGTCGAGGAATCCAAGCAGACCATCGAGAACCTGCGCGACGAGGTCCGCGACATCGGCGACGAAGCCGAGCGCGCCACTCGCGAAACCGAGAACTCGCTGGAACTGCGGACCCGCGACCGCTACCGCAAGCTGATCGGCAAGATCGACAGTACCCTCAAGCGTCTGGACGCCGGCGACTACGGCTACTGCGTGGACACGGGTGAGGAAATCGGCCTGGAGCGCCTGGAAGCGCGTCTGACCGCCGAGCGCACCATCGACGCGCAGGAGCGTTGGGAACATCTGCAGAAGCAGCAGGGCGACTGAGTCCGCGCCGCCCCGACGTGTCAAGGCAAGGCCCCGCTCGCGCGGGGCTTTGCGTTTTCGGCCCTCCAGTCAGGGCGAGCGTCTGCCGTCTGCTGCCGCGAGTAGCGGTGGTGCCACTCCTGCTGCACGACCGCCCATCGATGCGCGATGCGCAGTCGAGCCCCCGTCCAGCCGCCGCGGCCGTTCGCGGCCGCGTGGGCAGGCTTCCGTTGGCAGGCGGGCCCATGCCGGCATGGACGACGGCGCCCTTCAGCGCACGCCGTTGATCAGGCCGCTTTGCGCGTCCTTGCGCAGTTGCACGCCGGGCAGGGCGAAACTGTCCAGGTCCTGCTTGGTGGCTGCGAGGTCCAGCCCGACGATCGTCGACGTCTCCGGATCGACCTCCAGGCCCAGTGGCATCGCGGCGAACTGCACGTAGTCGCGGCTGACGTTCCATTGCGGCTGCCCGCCGATGGCCTGCAAGACCCGATCGACGGGCGTACCGGCCGGCTGGCCGAGCAACTCGAACGGCAACGGCGCATCTGGAGTGGCGAAGGCGATCAGGTTGGTGACCCGGTCGTTGCGAAAGCGCACTGCCAACTGGCTGTAGCGGAGAGCGGTCGCCGGTCGCGGTTGTTGCGCCAGCAGCGCATTGAACCCGCGCGGGTACAGATACACCACACTGAGCGTGTCCGGATGTGCCGCATCGCTGCGGGTGATGTCCGGCTGGCCCAGTGCGGCCAGCACCTGTTGTTTGCGCATGCCGAGCGCGACTGATCCGAGACGCGCCCACGGGGTGGGCAGGGTGGCCGCGCTGCCGGAGCCTGCAAGGGCCTGATGCAGCGCGTGCGTGCAGGCCGCCGCATCGCTGCCGGCGGCATGGGCCTGCGAGTAGGCCATGCACAGCGCGAGCAGGCCGAACAGCGGGAAGAACCGGGATGCCATGAGAAATCTCCGTGACGGATGATGCGTGGCGAGAACGGGAGCGCTCCCGTCCTCGCCACGGGAGGAGTTAGTTGCCGTGCCAGCCTTCGCGGTGCCCGTAGGCGGTGATGAACGCGTTGCGCTGGTCGCTGCTCAACGATGACCACTGATCGGACGGATTCAGGCCCGAATTGGTGGTGATCGTGGTGATCATCTCCGAGGTCGGATTTTCGCCACTGCGCCTGCAGCGACGCCGCAAGCGCCTACGCGGCGGTTATACATCCGCTGCGTCTTCGGCGCTTCTTCGCTGGAGCACGCCAAGGTCAGGTCCAGGCGACGTACCGTCCAATGCGACGGCGTGTCCATCGTCCCCAGTGCATGGATGTGATAGGCGGGGCAGTCCGCATCTTCCTCTGGGTTGTTCTTGATGTCGCAGTTGCCCTCGATCAGGAAGGTGTTATTCCCTTCGACATCGGTGCGGGTAAATTTCAATGCGGGGCAACTACCGAAGAGCCTAGACAGTGCGAGGTCGTTCTTCAGCACATACGCGATCGCCTGTTCTCCATCTGCGCGGGAAGAGGCTGGATTCGCCTGCAACGATCCTGGCACGGCAATGGCGAATGCCAACGCCATGCCTATGCTCGGTAACCCAAAGACTTTCATGTGGAGAACTTCAATAGGTGGTTGTCTGCCGGGTCGGTGGCGTCGGTGCCTAGTGCGATGCAACTCCGCGCCCGAGTCGAAAGTGGCGTTGCCAGTGGCGCCGTCTCCAGCCATGCCTGGCTTCGGGCGTCCACTGCCGCGTCACGAAAAAGCGAATGTTCCATTCGGCTGATTCCATCCGTGTTTCATATGGGAGCCGCGCGTTTCGAGGCGCGTCCATTTTCTAGAAGCGGGCTGAAACTTAATTCGGAGGAGATAATTTCGGGGCCTTCTTTCGCCTTCCTTTCTGTGTTTGCTGGCTTTCCATCTTGTCTACAAAATGCGTTTTACCGGTACTGGTTGGTGAAAAAAATACGTCATGAAATTCAGTCGCTTGTCATCGGAATTTCAGTGCTGCGAGTGGCTTTGGAAAGGCTTTAAATGCGCCTGTCATGACGGTGTCGCATAATGGCGACTGTGGTATATCGCCATGTCGCCGCCGACAATCAATGTCACTGCTTGAAAATTATTTCCATTATGTATCCTCACTCAGTTCGATAACGGAGCGTCGCGCTTGAACGGTCATGCCGACGTGGCCGGATCGGGTGCGCGCAAACCCCGCCGTCGTTGGCGCTGGCCGATCCTGATCGCCCTGTCACTGCTGGCGGTCGTTGCGCTGGGGCCGCGGGTCAGCGTGGCCTTGCCGCAGGTGGCGGCGCCGGCGGTGCCGCAGGATCCGCTGGCGCTGCAGGCCTGGATCGATGCGCGCGAGCGCGCCACGCCGGGGCTGCGCCCGGACAACCAGGCGCGGATCGTCTGGGCCGATCCGGCGCATCCCGGGCGACGCGCGTGCGCCATGGTCTATCTGCATGGCTTCACCGCCAGCCAGGGCGAGGGCGCGCCCACCCACGTGCGGCTGGCGCGCAGCTTCGGCTGCAATCTGTATCTGCCGCGCCTGCCCGGGCACGGCCTGGTCGCGGCCGACGCGCTGCGCGGCGTCGATGCCGGCCGCCTGCTCGCGGGTGCGGCCGAGGCGCTGGCGGTGACCCGGGTGCTGGGCGACCGGGTGGTGGTGATCGGCAATTCGATGGGCGGTGCGCTGGCGACGCAGGCGGTGGCGGCGAATCCGCGCCAGGTGCAGGCGCTGGTGCTGTGGTCGCCGCTGGTGCGCGAGTACGGCGATCAGCTGCAGCCGATGTTGTGGCCGTGGGGCGCGCAACTGTTGGCGTGGACGCACAACGGTGGCGATCCGATCCTGCGCTATCCGGTCGACAGTGCCTACTGGGCCGACGCCACGCACCTGGACGGCTACCGCGCGCTGGCGGCGCTGACCCGCGGCGGCATGCGGCCGGCGACCTATGCGCGGATCCATGTGCCGGTGTTCCTGGGCTACTACTATCGCGATCCGCAGCACCAGGACCGCACGGTGTCGGTGGCGGCGCTGCAGGCGATGTTCAAGCAGTTGGGAACGCCACCGGCCTTGCGTCAGGCAGTGGACTTTCCTGGGGCGGACAATCACGTGCTGGCTTCGCCGATCCGCTCGCACGCCGTGCCGGCGGTGTTCGCCGCCACCTGCCGGTTCCTGGCGGGGCAGGGCGGCCTGGTGCAGCCGGCCGGCGTGCCGGATTGCGCGCATGCCTGGGCCGACGACGAGGCGCAGGCGCGCGCGGCGACCGCCGCGCGCTGAGCGCGGCCGTTTGCGGCGAATGGAAGGATGACTGGCGCGGTGCGCACGCGCCGGCGCCAGGATGCGTGATGCACGACCGGGCCGGGCTGTCTCGCGTCCGACCCACACTCGCCATCAGTCACCCCTACTGCAGGTCGCGCAGATCCAGATTGCGCAGCTTGGGCGCTTTCCAGCTGGTGACGCCGACCACGCCCAGGGTCACGCAGCCGCCAAGTACCACGGCGGGCACCAACCCGATCAGCCGCGCCATGACACCGTCGTAGAACGCGCCCAGTTCGTTCGACGAGCCGATGAAGATGCCGTTGATCGAGGACACGCGGCCGCGCATCGCGTCCGGCGTGGCCAACTGCAGGATGGTCGAACGCACGATCACCGAGACACCGTCGCACATGCCGTAGGCGAGCAGGATCGCCGCCGACAGCCAGAAGTGCCGCGACAGGCCGAAGGCGATGGTGCACAGGCCGAAGCCGGCCACTGCCAGCAGCAGCACGCGCCCGGCATTGCGCTGCAGCGGGTGCCGTGCCAGCCACACGCCGACCAGGATCGAACCCAGCGCCGGTGCCCCGCGCAGGATGCCCAGCCCCTCGGGGCCGTAGTGCAGGATGTCGTGGATGAACGCTGGCAGCATCGACACCGCGCCGCCCAGCAGCACCGAGAACATGTCCAGGGCCATCGCGCCGAGCATGATCTGGTTGGAGAACACGAACTGCGCGCCTTCGGCGATGCTGCGGAAGATCGGTGCGCGCGGGCCTTCGTGCACCGGCTCGGACACGCGCAGCAGCCACAGCGCCAGCAGCGCCGCGCTCGAGGCGCCGATGGCGGTGCCGTAGGCCAGGCTCTTGCCACCCCAGCCGACCAGCAGGCCGCCCAGCGCCGGGCCGATCACCATGCCGGCCTGGAACGCGACGCTGCCGACGCTGGCGCCGCGCGCATAGGCCTCGCGCGGCAGGACGCGGGCGAACAGCGCGTTGTACACCGGCGACAGGAAGGCGCGCGCGGCGCCGGTCAGGGCGATCGCCGCGTAGATCGGCCACACGCCCTGCGCCGACAGCCAGCCGCGGCTCACCGCCAGCAGGATCGCGGCGGTGGCGACCAGGCCGACGCTGGCGAGCATGCCCAGGTAGCGGCGCGGCAGATGATCGACCAGGTAGCCGGCGAACGGGGCGATGCAGAAGAACGGCAGGATCTCGGCCAGTCCGATCAGCCCCAGCGAGAATGGATCGCGGGTGATCTCGTAGATATGCCAGCCGACCGTGACCGCGACGACCTGATAGGACAGCATCGCCAGGATGCGGTAGGCCAGCACCAGGGTGAAGCCGGGATGCGCCAGCAGCGTGCGCAGGGTCTGCGGGGTGGGCAGCGGCGCGCTCATGCCTGCTGGGCGCGTGCGGTGTCCTGGATGAAGGCCAGCAGCGCGGCCAGGCCGTTGCTGCGGGTCGGCGACAGGTGTTTGCCCAGGCCGATGGCGGCGACGAAGTCCGGCGCGGTGGCGAGGATGTCCGCGGCGCTGCGTCCGGAATAGACCCGCAGCGCCAGATAGATCAGCCCGGAGACGATCGCCGAGTCGCTGATCGCATGGAACACCAGGCGCTCGGCATTGCCCTCGGGCACGATCCACACCATCGACTGGCAGCCGTGCAGACGGTGCTCCTCGGTCTTCCAGTGCTCGGGGAAGGCAGATAGCTTGCGGCCCAGGTCGATTAGGTACTGATAGCGCTCGGACCAGTCGCCGAAGAAGCCGAACTCCTCGGCGATGGCGGCCTGGGCATCGGCGGGCGTGGGTTCGAGCGGAAAGTCGGTATCGGTCATCAGCAATCCAGAATCAAGCGATGTAAAGCCCCTCTCCCTCCGGGAGAGGGGTTGGGGTGAGGGTGCGGGCGAAGCCTCGCGAACTGTCGATGCCATTCGCTCGGCCTCATCTCTCTAGGCTTCGCTCGTACCCTCATCCGCCCCTTCGGGGCACCTTCTCCCGGAGGGAGAAGGGAACAGCCGTGCGCCCTTTTTCTACGAGGGCTCGGTTACCCACGCTTCCAGCGTACGCCCTGTGGCGTGTCCTCCAGGACAATGCCGGCGTCGGCGAGTTCCTGGCGGATGGCGTCGGCGCGGGCGAAGTCGCGGGCCTGCTTGGCATCGCTGCGGGCGTCGATCAGCGCCTGGATGCGGGCGTCGTCGTCGCTGCCGGCACCCTGGAACCAGACCTGGGGATCCTGCTGCAGCAGGCCCAGGGCCAGGCCGGCGCCGAGTAGACGGCCCTTGGCCTGGCGCAGCGTGTCCGCACGTTGCGTGGCATCGGCGGGGTCGGGGGCGCCGGCCGGCGCCGCCTCGCGCAGTGCCTGTCGCGCCTGGGTCGCCAGGCTCGACAGCACCGACAGCGCCAGCGGCGTATTGAGGTCGTCGTCGAGGGCCTCTTCGATCTCGGCCGGAATGACGGCCTCGGCGTCGATGGCTTGCAGATCGCGCAGCGTTCCGTACAGGCCGTCGAGCCGGGCCACCTGGGCCTGGATCAGGGCGTCGGACCAGTCCAGCGGCTGCCGATAGTGGGCACTGAGCAGTGCGCAGCGCAGCGCCTCGGGCGGATGCCGCTCGATCAGATCGTGCACGGTTTCGATGTTGCCCAGCGACTTGCTCATCTTGGCGCCGCTGAAGGTCAGCATGCCGTTGTGCAGCCAGACGCGGGCGAAGGTGGCGCCGCCGTGGGCGCATTCGCTCTGCGCGATCTCGTTCTCGTGGTGCGGGAACTGCAGGTCCACGCCGCCGGCATGGATGTCGATGGTCTGGCCCAGGTGCGCGGCGGCCATCGCCGAGCACTCGATGTGCCAGCCGGGGCGGCCGCGGCCCCAGGGCGAATCCCAGCCCGGCAGGTCGTCGCTTGACGGCTTCCATAGCACGAAGTCGCCGGGGTCGCGCTTGTACGGGGCGACCTCGACGCGGGCGCCGGCCAGCATCTCCTCCGGGTCGCGCCGCGACAGCTTGCCGTAATCGGCGAAGCTGGCCACCGCGAACAGCACGTGGCCCTCGGCGGCATAGGCGTGGCCGCCGGCGATCAGCCGTTCGATCATCGCCACGATGTGCGGGATGTGCGCGGTGGCCGCCGGCTCGATGTCCGGCGGGGTCACGCCCAGCGCGGCCATGTCCTGGCGGTAGATGGCCGCGAAGCGGTCGGTGATGGCCGAGATCGGCACGCCCTGCGCCTGTGCGGCGGCGTTGATCTTGTCGTCCACGTCGGTGATGTTGCGGGCGTAGCGCAGCTTGCCGTAGCGGCGCCGCAGCAGTGCCGCCAGTACGTCGAACACCACCGGGCCGCGGGCGTTACCGATGTGCGCGTAGTTGTAGACGGTGGGGCCGCAGACGTAGAGCGTCGGGCCGGCCACCGGATCGAGCGGTTCGAAGGCGTCGACCCGGCGGGTCAGGTTGTTGTGCAGGCGCAGGCTCATCGGCATCGGCGGTGGGGAAACCGTCCGATTCTACCGGCAGCCGTCGCCAGGCGGGCGCGCGTCGCGCCTGTCGGCTCGCGTTCAGCCCGACGCAAGCCGCCATGCCTACACTCATTGGTCTGCCCTTGCGAAGCTGCTGCCGATGCGCCCGAACCCGTTGTTGCCGCTGGTCGGCATCCTTGCCTGCGCCGCCGCGCCGGCCTGGGCGCAGGACTCCGAGGCGCGCAATCGGGTGGTGGTGATCGAGAACGTCAAGCTGGACTACGCCCAGGTGCTGAACGTGGAGCCGGTCTACCAGACCCTGCGCGCCACCCGCACCGAGCAGCAATGCGACCCGGCTCCCGCGCCGGCCCCGACGGCGCCGGCGCCCAAGCCGGCCGAGGACGACAGCCGCTTGAACCGGCTGATGGATTCGGTGAAGGACATCTTCAGCCGCCGCCACGAGGAGCCGGCACCGCAGACGGCTGCGCCGGCCGCGGCGCCGCAGGGCGGACGCAACTGCCGGATGGTCGAGGTCGGCCGCGAGTTCCGCCGGCCCATCGCCTACGACGTGGACTATGTCTACAAGGGCACCAAGTACCGCTCGCGGCTGCCCGAGGATCCGGGCAACCGCCTGCGTATCCGCGTCTCGGTGGCGCCGTACGTGCCCGACGCGGTGGTGGTGCCCCCGCGCTGAGCGCCGCGCGCGCTTGCGCCTGTGGCGTGCGCGTGCGAGGATGCGCGCCGATGAAAGCGAACCTGCCCCAGCACGATCTCAGCGCCGCACGCATGGCCTCGGGCATGACGTCGCGCGCGCGTCGACCGGAATCCCACATTCTCGCTGGGTAACCGGAGCGTCGTGCCGTTCGTTCTGAAAACCCAGCCCGAGGCTGGGTTTTTTCGTTTTCATCGGCCGGAAAAGTTTCACCCGTAAAGAACAACCCCACAGCACCTCCCGCGCGTCCCGCGTCCCCACCGCTGCAAAGGATCGATCGATGTCTCTGAAGCACTTCTTGAACACCCAGGACTGGAGCCGCGCCGAGCTCGACGCGCTGCTGACCCAGGCGGCGCTGTTCAAGCGCAACCGTCTCGGCAGCGAACTGAAGGGCAAGTCGATCGCGCTGGTGTTCTTCAACCCGTCTATGCGCACCCGCACCAGCTTCGAGCTGGGCGCGTTCCAGTTGGGCGGCCACGCGGTGGTGCTGCAGCCGGGCAAGGACGCGTGGCCGATCGAGTTCGACCTGGGCACGGTGATGGACGGCGACACCGAAGAGCACATCGCCGAGGTGGCGCGGGTGCTGGGTCGCTATGTGGACCTGATCGGCGTGCGCGCGTTCCCGAAGTTCGTCGACTGGGCCAAGGACCGCGAGGACGTGGTGTTGAAGAGCTTCGCCAAGTACTCGCCGGTGCCGGTGATCAACATGGAGACCATCACCCATCCCTGCCAGGAGCTGGCGCATGCGCTGGCGCTGCAGGAGCACTTCGGCACCCGCGACCTGCGCGGCAAGAAGTACGTGCTGACCTGGACCTACCATCCCAAGCCGCTGAACACCGCGGTGGCCAATTCCGCACTGACCATCGCGACCCGCCTGGGCATGGACGTGACCCTGCTGTGCCCGACCCCCGACTACGTGCTCGACGAGCGCTATATGGGCTGGGCCGCGCAGAACGTGGCCGAGAGCGGCGGTTCGCTGAGCGTCAGCCACGACATCGACAGTGCCTACGCCGGCGCCGACGTGGTCTATGCCAAGAGCTGGGGCGCGCTGCCGTTCTTCGGCAACTGGGGCCCGGAGAAGCCGATCCGCGACCAGTACCAGCACTTCATCGTCGACGAACGCAAGATGGCGCTGACCAACAACGGCGTGTTCTCGCACTGCCTGCCGCTGCGCCGCAACGTCAAGGCCACCGACGCGGTGATGGATTCGCCCAACTGCATCGCCATCGACGAGGCCGAGAACCGCCTGCATGTGCAGAAGGCGATCATGGCGGCGCTGGCTGGCCAGGGCCGCCGGGATTCGTGATTCGGGATTGGGGATTCGCAACATCGGCTTCCCTATCCGTTCTTACTTTAGTCAACCGCAGAGAGACTCCCCCATGTCGCAGCAATCCGCTTCCACGAATCCCGACTCCCCAATCCCGAATCCCGGCCGCAAGGACATCGTCCTCGCCTTCTCCGGCGGCCTCGACACCAGCTTCTGCATTCCCTACCTGCAGGCCAAGGGGTATGCGGTGCACACCGTGTTCGCCGATACCGGCGGCGTGGACGCCGAGGAGCGCGACTTCATCGAGAAGCGCGCGGCGGAACTGGGTGCGGCCAGCCACGTCACCGTCGACGGCGGCCCGGCGATCTGGGCCGGCTTTGTCAAGCCGTTCGTGTGGGCCGGCGAGGGCTACCAGGGCCAGTATCCGCTGCTGGTGTCCGACCGCTACCTGATCGTCGATGCCGCGCTCAAGCGCGCCGAGGAGCTGGGCACCAAGACCATCGCCCACGGCTGCACCGGCATGGGCAACGACCAGGTGCGCTTCGACCTGGCGGTCAAGGCGCTGGGCGACTACGAGATCGTCGCGCCGATCCGCGAGATCCAGAAGGAACACACCCAGACCCGCGCCTACGAGCAGAAGTACCTGGAGGAGCGCGGCTTCGGCGTGCGTGCCAAGCAGCAGGCCTACACCATCAATGAGAACCTGCTCGGCCTGACCATGTCCGGCGGCGAGATCGACCGCTGGGAAGCGCCGGGCGAGGGCGCCCGCGGCTGGTGCGCGCCGCGCAGCGCGTGGCCGACCGAGCCGCTGACGGTGAAGCTGAAGTTCGTGCAGGGCGAGGCGGTCGAACTCGACGGCAAGGCGCTGCCGGGCGAACAGATCCTGGCCAGGCTCAACAAGCTGTTCGCGCCCTACGGCGTGGGCCGCGGCGTGTACACCGGCGACACCGTGATCGGCCTGAAGGGCCGCATCGTGTTCGAGGCGCCGGGCCTGGTGGCGCTGCTGGCCGCGCACCGCGCGCTGGAGGATGCGGTGCTGACCAAGCAGCAGAACCGCTTCAAGCCGGACGTGGCGCGCAAGTGGGTGGAGCTGGTCTATGAAGGCTTCTACCACGACCCGCTGAAGACCGACCTGGAAGCCTTCCTGAAGTCGTCGCAGGCCATGGTCAACGGCGAGGTGACGCTGGAGACCCGCGGCGGCCGCGTCGACGCGGTGGCGGTGAAGTCGCCGCACCTGCTCAACGCCAAGGGCGCGACCTACGCGCAGTCGGCGGACTGGGGCGTGGCCGAGGCCGAGGGCTTCATCAAGCTGTTCGGGATGAGTTCGACGCTGTACGCGCAGGTCAACCGCTGACGCGTAAAGCCCCTCTCCCTTTGGGAGAGGGGTTGGGGTGAGGGTCCGGGCGAAGCCTCGCACCAGTTGGTTGCGCGAGCTTCGCCAGGATCTTCATCCGCTAGCGCGATCAGCTTTACCAGGCTTCGCCCGTACCCTCATCCGCCCCCTTCGGGGGCACCTTCTCCCGGTGGGAGAAGGGGGCCACTGCGATGGAACCCATGCAAGCACTGCGCATCAGCACCGACAAGCAGGAACTGGATCTGCCGTTGATCCATCGCTTCCTCAGCGAGCAGGCCTATTGGAGCCTGGGCATCCCGCTGGACACGGTGCAGCGGGCGATCGCCGGTTCGCTGTGCTTCGGCGGCCATCTCGATGGCGTCGGGCAGGTGGCGTTCGCCCGGGTGATCACCGACGGCGCGATTTTCGCCTATCTCGCCGACGTGTTCGTGCTCGACGCCTATCGCGGCCGCGGCTACGGCAAGCAGCTGGTGGCGGCGGTGATGGCCCACCCGCAGCTGCAAGGCCTGCGTCGCTTCATGCTCGCCACCTCCGATGCGCATGCGCTGTACGCCCAGTATGGGTTCGCCGCGCCGGCGCGGCCGCAGTCGTTGATGGAAATCGCCTATCCCGATCTCTACCGCACCAGCACCACGGCAGCCTGACACACCATGACCGATCTGCTCGAATCCACCCTGACCCACCTGAAAGAACTGGTGTCCTTCGACACCCGCAATCCGCCGCGGGCGATCGGGACCGATGGCATCTTCGACTACATCCGCGCACAGCTGCCCGGCTTCGCGGTGGAGGTGATCGACCACGGCGCCGGCGCGGTCAGCCTGTACGCGGTACGCGGCACGCCGAGGTACCTGTTCAACGTGCACCTGGACACAGTGCCGGATTCGCCGCACTGGAGCGCCGATCCGCACGTCATGCGGCGCCTGGACGATCGCGTGGTCGGCCTGGGCGTGTGCGACATCAAGGGCGCGGCGGCGGCGCTGCTGGCCGCGGCCAATGCCGGCGACGGCGATGCCGCGTTCCTGTTCTCCAGCGACGAGGAAGCCAACGACCCGCGCTGCATCGCTGCGTTCCTGGCCCGCGGTATTCCCTATGAAGCGGTGCTGGTGGCCGAGCCGACCATGAGCGAGGCGGTGCTGGCGCATCGCGGCATCAGTTCGGTGCTGATGCGCTTCGCCGGCCGCGCCGGCCATGCCTCCGGCAAGCAGGACGCGGCGGCCAGCGCGCTGCACCAGGCGATGCGCTGGGGCGGCCGTGCGCTGGACCACGTGGAGTCGCTGGCGCACGCGCGCTTCGGCGGGCTGACCGGACTGCGCTTCAACATCGGCCGAGTCGAGGGCGGGATCAAGGCCAACATGATCGCGCCGGCGGCGGAGCTGCGCTTCGGTTTCCGGCCGCTGCCGTCGATGGATGTGGATGCGTTGCTGGCGACCTTCGCCGGCTTCGCCGAGCCGGCCTCGGCGCATTTCGAGGAGACCTTCCGCGGGCCGAGCCTGCCGTCGGGAGACATTGCGCGCGCCGAGGACAAGCGCCTGGCCGCGCGCGACGTCGCCGATGCGCTGGAGCTGCCGATCGGCAACGCGGTGGACTTCTGGACCGAGGCCTCGCTGTTCTCCGCCGGCGGCTACACCGCGCTGGTCTACGGCCCGGGCGACATCGCCCAGGCGCATACCGCCGACGAGTTCGTGACGCTGGAGCAACTGCAGCGCTACGCCGCCTCGGTGCATCGCATCATCAACGGCCCGCGCTGAGCCGCGCGCCTTCCCTCGTCGCCCGGACCGATCCTGCGATCGGCTCCACCCTGGATTCCTTCGGACATCGCCCCACGCCATGCACGCCAACCGCCAAACCCGCCAGACCATCGTGCGCCTGCTCTCGAGCATGGCCAGCGCGAAGGAGATCAGCCAGTACCTCAAGCGCTTCTCGCAGCTGGACGCCAAGCGCTTCGCCGTGGTCAAGGTCGGCGGCGCGGTGCTGCGCGACGACCTGGAGGCGCTGACCTCCTCGCTGTCGTTCCTGCAGGAAGTGGGCCTGACCCCGATCGTGCTGCACGGCGCCGGCCCGCAGCTGGACGCGGAGCTGTCCGCCGCCGGCATCGACAAGCAGACCGTCAACGGCCTGCGGGTGACCTCGCCGGAAGCGCTGGCGATCGTGCGCCGGGTGTTCCAGGCTTCCAATCTGAAGCTGGTCGAGGCGCTGCAGCAGAACGGCGCACGCGCTACCTCGATCACCGGCGGCGTGTTCGAGGCGCAGTACCTGGACCGCGATACCTACGGGCTGGTCGGCGAGGTCACCGCGGTGAACCTGGCGCCGATCGAGGCCAGCCTGCAGGCCGGCTCGATCCCGGTCATCACCAGCCTGGGCGAGACCCCCAGCGGCCAGATCCTCAATATCAACGCCGATTTCGCCGCCAACGAACTGGTGCAGGAACTGCAGCCGTACAAGATCATCTTCCTCACCGGCACCGGCGGCCTGCTCGACGAACAGGGCCGGGTGATCGATTCGATCAACCTGTCCACCGAGTACGACCACTTGATCGCGCAGCCGTGGATTCATGGCGGCATGAAGGTCAAGATCGAGCAGATCAAGGACCTGCTGGACCGGCTGCCGCTGGAGTCGTCGGTGTCGATCACGCGCCCGGCCGACCTGGCCAAGGAACTGTTCACCCACAAGGGCTCGGGTACCCTGGTGCGGCGCGGCGAGAAGGTGCTGCGCGCCACGGCGTGGAGCGAGCTGGACCTGCCGCGGCTGAAGACCCTGATCGAATCCAGTTTCGGCCGCACCCTGGTGCCGGACTATTTCGACACCACCAGGCTACTGCGCGCCTACGTCAGCGAGAACTACCGCACAGCGGTGATCCTCACCGACGAGGGTGGCTATACCTACCTGGACAAGTTCGCGGTGCTCGACGACGCGCAGGGCGAGGGCCTGGGGCGCGCGGTGTGGAACGTGATGCGCGAGGAGACGCCGCAGTTGTTCTGGCGTTCGCGCCACAACAACCAGGTCAACATCTTCTACTACGCCGAGTCCGACGGCTGTTTCAAGCAGGAGAAGTGGAAGGTGTTCTGGTACGGCCTGGAGACCTTCGAGCAGATCCAGCACTGCGTGGCGCATTGCGCGACGCGCACGCCGACCCTGCAGGGTTGAGCGGCGCCTTCGTCATGACCGTTCCCATTTCCAGCATCGATCCCGTGCTGCCCGATGTCTGGCGCCACGTGCCCACACTGCGCGGGCGCCACGTCAGCCTGGAGCCGCTGCAGGCGGCGCATGCCGAGGGCCTGCGCGCCGCGCTGCGCGGCAGCGGCCTGGACGCGCTGTGGTACACCAATGTGCCGGCACCGGAGCGGGTGGACGCCTACGTCGCTGCCGCGCTGGAGGTGCAGGCGCTGGGCCGGGTGCTGCCGTTCGTGGTGCGCGATGCGCAGGGCGAGATCGTCGGCAGCACGCGCTTCTACGGCCTGGATCCGCAGGTGCCGACGCTGTCGATCGGCTACACCTGGTATGCGCCGCGGGTGCAGCGCAGCGGCCTGAACACCGAGGCCAAGCTGCTGCTGCTCGGGCATGCCTTCGACACGCTCGGCTGCCTCAGCGTGGTGTTCGAGACCAGCTGGTTCAACCATGCCTCGCGCACCGCGATCGCGCGGCTCGGGGCCAAGCAGGACGGCGTGCTGCGCAACCACAAGCGCCATGCCGACGGCACCCCGCGCGACACCGTCATCTTCTCCATCATCGATACGGAATGGGCCGGGGTGAAACGCCACCTGCAGTTCCGGCTGGATTCGCACGCATGAACACTCTCATTCATTCCATCGGCATCGTTGGCGCCCGCGGCCACACCGGCGCCGAACTGATCCGCCTGATCGCCGCGCATCCGCAGTTGCGGCTGGCCTTCCTGTCCTCGCGCGAGCTGGACGGGCAGCGTGTCGATGCGCACCACGACGCTTACGAAGGCGAGCTGCGCTACGAGAATCTCGACCCGGACGCGGTGGCGGCCAAGCGCGCCGACGTGGTGGTGCTGGCGCTGCCCAACGGCAAGGCCGCGCCCTACGTGGCGGCGCTGGATGCGGCGGTCGCCGCCGGTGCGCCCGACCCGATCGTGGTCGATCTGTCCGCCGACTACCGCTTCGACCCGGCCTGGTACTACGGCCTGCCGGAACTGACCCGTGCCGGCTATGCCGGGCAGCGCCGCATCAGCAATCCGGGCTGCTACGCCACCGCGATGCAGCTGGCGATCGCGCCGCTGCGCGAGCAACTCGCCGGGCCGCCGCAGTGCTTCGGCGTGTCCGGCTATTCCGGTGCCGGCACCACGCCGTCGGACAAGAACAACCCGGGGCTGCTGCGCGACAACCTGATGCCGTACGCGTTGACCGACCATATGCACGAGCGCGAGGTGTCCGCGCAGCTCGGCGTGCCGGTGGAATTCATGCCGCACGTGGCGCCGCATTTCCGCGGCATCACCATGACCGTGAACCTGTGGCTGCAGCAGCCGCTCAAGCTGGACGCGGTGCAGCAGCTGTATCGCACGCGCTATGCCGATGAGCCGCTGATCGAGGTGATCGACGAGGCACCCTGGGTCAGCCGCATCGCCGGCCGCCACGGCGTGCAGCTCGGCGGCTTCACCCTGGCCCCGGGCAACAAGCGGCTGGTGCTGGTGGCCACGCTCGACAACCTGCTCAAGGGCGCCGCGACGCAGGCGATGCAGAACCTCAACCTGGCGCTGGGCGTGGACGAACTGACGTCGATCCCGCGGATGGACGCGCCGCAGTAGGGTGCCACCTCAGCGCGGCATCCATCACCGCCGCAGCGCGCCGCTTCCCGAATCCCCAATCCCCATTCCCCAATCCCGGCTCTCCAATGACCAATCTCCTCTGGCAGAAACCCGGCGTCGCCGTCGACACGCAGATCCAGGCCTTCCTGGCCGGCGACGACGTGCTCCTGGACCGCGAGTTCTTCCTGCACGACATCGCCGCCAGCGGCGCGCACGCCGAAGGCCTGCAGCGCATCGGCATCCTGTCTGCCGACGAACTGGCCGGGCTGCAGCGCGAGTTGGCGGTGCTGGCCGAGGATTTCCGCAGCGGCGCGTTCGTGCTGGATGCGCGCTTCGAGGACGGGCACTCGGCGATCGAGGCGCGGCTGACCGAACGCCTGGGCGATGCCGGGCGCAAGATCCACACCGGACGCAGCCGCAACGACCAGATCCTGGTGGCCACCCGGCTGTGGCTGAAGGACAAGCTGGCGCGGCTGGCGCAACTGAGCGCGGAGATCGCCAAGGTGGCGCTGGACCGTGCGCGGGCCGAGCGCGACCTGCCGGTGCCCGGCTACACCCACATCCAGCGCGCCGTGGTGTCCTCGGCGGGCATGTGGTGGGCGGGCTGGGCCGAGGCCTTCATCGACGACGCGCTGCGCGCCCGCGACACCCTGCGCCTGGTCGACTGCAATCCGCTGGGCACCGCCGCCGGCTACGGCGTCAACCTGCCGCTGGACCGTGCGCACACCACCGCCGCGCTGGGCTTCGCGCGCCTGCAGGTCAGCCCGATCTACGCGCAGCTCTCGCGCGGCAAGTTCGAGATGGCCGCGCTGGAAGCGCTGGGCAGCGCCACCCTGGATCTGCGCCGCCTGGCCTGGGATCTGTCGCTGTTCACCAGCGGCGAATTCGGTTTCGTCGCGCTGCCGGCGCAGTACACCACCGGCAGCTCGATCATGCCCAACAAGCGCAACCCGGACGTGATCGAGCTGATGCGCGCCACCCACGCCAGCGTGGCCGCGGCGCGTACCGAGATCGAACAGTTGCTGTCGTTGCCGTCCGGTTATCACCGCGATCTGCAGAGCAGCAAGGGTGCGATCTTCCACGGTTTCGGCCGCGGCCTGGCCGCGCTGGAGCTGCTGCCGGCGCTGCTGGCCAACCTGGAGTGGCGCGAGGACAGGCTGCGCGCGGCGATCGATTCGGGCATGTACGCCACCGACGTGGCGGTGGAAGCCGCGGTGGCCGGCGTGCCGTTCCGCGAGGCCTATCAGGCCGCCGCCGCATCCGCCGACAGCGCAGGGCAGGGGCGTACGCCGGAAGGCAGCCTGGCCGCGCGGGTCTCGCCGGGCGCCGCCGCCGATCTGCGCCTGGACGAGCTGCAGGCGCGTTGGCGCGCGCTGGACGCTTGATTGCCTGTGGGAGGGGCTTCAGCCGCGACGCCTCGGCGCTAACGCGTCGGGGCTGAAGCCCCTCCCACAAAAAGCGTTCGCTGCGACGCCGAACATGCAAACCGATTGCAGAAGGAACCCCGTACGATGAAGCACTACCTGGTTTTGGCGATGCGCAAACCGAACTTCGACGAGCGCGTGGTCGCGCCGCATCAGGCCTTCCTCGACGACCTGCGCGCACGCGGCCTGCTGGCGCTGACCGGCGGCTTCAGCGATCGCAGCGGCGGCGCCTACCTGCTGCAGGGCGTGGACGACCTGGCGCAGGCGCAGGCGATCGTCGCCGCCGATCCGCTGGCGATCCACGGCAGCTCCGACCTCACCGTCTACGAATGGAACACGCGCTGATCCCATGACCTCGCAGACGCCATCGCCCTTCGTCGAACAACGCCTGCCGCCGTGGCGGCGCGCAGTGCTCAAGGTCGGCAGCAGCCTGTTGGCCGCCGACGGCGGCGGGCTCACGCCGCGCTTCGCGCTGGGCCTGGCGCAGTTCGTCTCGGCCAACCTGGCGGCCGGGCGCGAACTGGTGATCGTGTCCTCCGGCGCGGTCGCCGCGGGCCGCGCCATCGTGCCCAAGGCCGCCGAGGCCGGTGCGGCGCTGGCGGCACGGCAGGCGCTGGCCGCGCTCGGCCAGGCACAGTTGATCGCGCTTTGGCAGCGCTTCTTCGAGCGGCCGGTGGCGCAGGTGCTGCTGACCCACGACGACCTGCGCAACCGTCGCCGCTACCTCAACGCGCGCGCCACGCTGGGCGAACTGTTGCGGCTGGGCGCGCTGCCGGTGGTCAACGAGAACGACACCGTCTCGGTGGACGAGCTCAAGCTCGGCGACAACGACAATCTGGCCGCGATCGTCGCCGCCCTGGTCGACGCCGATGCGCTGTTCATCGCCACCGATATCGACGGCCTGTACACCGCCGACCCGCGCCGCGACCCGCAGGCACAACCGCTGCACGAGGTGCAGGAACTGAGCGCGGCGGTGCTGGCCATGGCCGGCGGCAGCGGCAGCGGCGTGGGCACCGGCGGCATGCGCACCAAACTGGAGGCCGCGGCCAAGGCCGGCGCCGCCGGCATCGAGACCTATCTGTTCAACGGCCGCAGCGCCGAGGTGCTGCGCGGCTTGGCCCAGGACAGCCTGCGCGGCACGCGCATCCATGCCGCACGCACCCGCATCGCCGCACGCAAGTACTGGCTGCGTCACGTGCCGGTGGAACCGGGAGCGATCCTGGTCGATGCCGGTGCTGCCGCCGCGCTGCTCGACAAGGGCGCCTCGTTGCTGCCGGGCGGCGTCGCCGGCGCCGTGGGCGAGTTCCGCCGCGGCGACATGGTGGAAGTGCGCCTGCGCGACGCAGCCGGGGAACGCTGCCTGGCGCGCGGGGTCAGCCAGTACGCGGCGGTGGACATCCGCCGCATCGCCGGCCGCCACTCGCGCGACATCGAGGCGATCCTGGGCTACAACTATGGCGAGAACGTGATCCATCGCGACGATCTGGTGGTGGTGCGGGAATCGGGAGTCGGCAATGGGGAGTCGGCGTAATCGCGCCCGCCCCGCGCCGGCCGCGTCTGCGCCGCAAGGCCGGCACCTGCATCGCGCATCGCATTCGCCGCCTCTGATTTCCTCGCGTCGCGCGTAGCCTTTTTGAATCCCGAATCCCGAATCCCGAATCCACCGGAGCCGCCCAATGACCTCCATCCGCACCCAGGCCCTGCACTGCCGCGATGCCGCGCAAGCGTTGGCGCAGTTGTCGTCGCCGGCCAAACAGGCGTTGCTGGAGGCGATGGCGGCGGCGCTGGAAGCGGATGCGGAGGCGATCCTCGCCGCCAATGCGCGCGATCTGGAGGCGGCGCGGGCCAAGGACGTCGGCAGCGCGATGCTCGATCGGCTGGCGCTGGACCGCAAGCGCCTGGACGGCATCGCCGCGGCGCTGCGCGAGGTGGCGGGCCTGCCCGACCCGGTGGGGCAGGTCACCCGCGACGACGTGCGCCCCAACGGCATCCGCGTGCAGAAGATCCGCGTGCCGCTGGGCGTGGTGGCGATGATCTACGAGGCGCGCCCCAACGTCACCGCCGACGCCGCGGCGCTGTGCATCAAGGCCGGCAACGGGGTGATCCTGCGCGGCGGCTCCGAGGCGATCCATTCCAACACCGCCATCGCCGCGGCGCTGCGCCGTGCCTTGCGCGACGCCGGCATCGGCGAGGCCGCGCTGACCCTGGTCGAGGACCTGCGCCGCGAGACCATGCTGGAACTGCTGCAGCTCCACGACATCGTCGACCTGGCGATCCCGCGCGGCGGCGAAGGCCTGATCCGCTTCGTCGCCGAACATGCGCGGGTGCCGGTGATCAAGCACTACAAGGGCGTGTGCCATCTGTTCGTGGACGCCTCGGCGGACCTGGCGTTGGCGGTGAAGCTGCTGGTCGACGGCAAGACCACGCGGCCGGCCGCCTGCAATTCGCTGGAAACGCTGCTGGTGCACGCCGACGTGGCCGCGCGCTTCCTGCCGCTGGCGGCGCAGGCGCTGCGTGCACGCGGTGTCGCCCTGCGCGGCGATGCCGCCACCCGCGCGCTGCTGCCGGACATCGACCCTGCCAGCGACGACGACTACGCCGCCGAATACCTGGACCTGATCCTGGCGGTGGCGGTGGTGCCCGACCTGGACGCGGCGATCGCGCACATCCGCCGCTACGGCTCGGATCACACCGAAGTCATCGCCACCGCCGATGCGGCCAACGCGGAGGCCTTCGTGCAGGCGCTGCGCGCGGCGGTGGTGATGGTCAACGCCTCCTCGCGCTTCTCCGACGGCGGCGAACTGGGCCTGGGCGCGGAGATCGGCATCTCCACCACGCGCCTGCACGCCTACGGCCCGATGGGCCTGGAAGCGCTGACCGTGGAGCGCTTCGTGGTGCGCGGCGAAGGCCAGGTCCGGCACTGAGGCGCTGCGATCCTGGTCGGTCGGGCGCCTGAGCTGCCTGGCAAGGGAGTGATCTGCGTCGTGACGGTGGAGTTGGGCCAGGGCAGCCACTGGCGCTGATCGGAACGGCGTGCCCACGCGCTCGCGCACCGCGGCGCCGACGGCGAAGATCGGCGACCCAGCCTTTGTCACTTGCCGAGTGAGGCGCCGTCGCCTAGCGTCGCGGATTCGCCTCCTTTCGGGATCCAATGCCCATGCTCCGCCTCGCTCCCTGCCTGCTCGCCGCTGCTGTCGCTCTCGCCACCGCCGGCACCGCGTTCGCCCAGACCGCGCCGATGACCCCGGACATCACCGGCAAGCCCTTCGTCGCGCCGACCGCGGCCAACGACTACATCAAGCGCGAGGTGATGATCCCGATGCGCGACGGGGTCAAGCTGCACACGGTGATCGTGCTGCCCAAGGGCGCGCACGGCGCGCCGATGCTGCTGACCCGCACGCCCTACGACGCCAGCGGCCGTGCCAGCCGGCTGGCCTCGCCGCACATGCGCGATCTGCTGCCGCAGGGCGACGAGGTGTTCGTCGACGGCGGCTATATCCGCGTGTTCCAGGATATCCGTGGCAAATACGGCTCGGAGGGCGACTACGTGGTGACCCGGCCGCTGCGCGGGCCGCTCAACCCGACCAAGGTCGACCACGCCACCGACGCCTGGGACACCATCGACTGGCTGGTCAAGCACGTGCCCGAATCCAACGGCAAGGTCGGCATGATCGGTTCGTCCTACGAGGGCTTCACCGTGGTGATGGCGCTGGCCGATCCGCATCCGGCGCTGAAGGTGGCCGCGCCGGAAAGCCCGATGATCGACGGCTGGATGGGCGACGACTGGCTCAACTACGGCGCATTCCGCCAGGTCAACCTGGACTACTTCACCGGCCAGATGACCCGGCGCGGCAAGGGCGAGGGCATTCCGCGCCAGGGCTACGACGACTACAGCAATTTCCTGCGCGCCGGTTCGGCTGGCGACTACGCCAAGGCCGCCGGGCTGGAGCAGTTGCCGTGGTGGCGCAAGCTCACCGAGCACCCGGCCTACGACGCGTTCTGGCAGGAGCAGGCGCTGGACAAGGTGATGGCGCGCACCCCGCTGAAGGTGCCGACGATGTGGCTGCAGGGGCTGTGGGACCAGGAAGACATGTGGGGCGCGATCCACAGCTACGAGGCGATGGAGCCGCGCGATACCGGCAACGACAAAAACTACCTGGTGATGGGGCCGTGGCGGCACAGCCAGGTCAACTACGAAGGTGCCTCGCTGGGCGCACTGCAGTTCGACGGCGATACCGCGCTGCAGTTCCGCCGCGACGTGCTCAAGCCGTTCTTCGATCAGTACCTGGTCGACGGCGCGCCCAAGGCCGACACGCCGCCGGTGCTGATCTACGACACCGGCGCCAACCACTGGGACCGCCTGCAGCGCTGGCCGCTGAGCTGCGCGCAGGGCTGCCCGGCGCAGAGCAAGCCGTTGTACCTGGAGGCCGGCGGCCGCGTCTCGTTCGAGGCGCCCAAGGCCGGGCAGGGCGAGTACACCGAATACGTTTCCGACCCGGCCAAGCCGGTGCCGTTCGTGCCGCGCCCGGTGGTGTTCGGCGATCGCGACATGTGGACCACCTGGCTGGTGCACGACCAGCGCTTCGTCGATGGCCGCCCGGACGTGCTGACCTTCGTCAGCGAACCGCTGCAGGCACCGCTGCGCATCGCCGGCGCGCCGCAGGTGAACCTGCAGGCCTCCACCAGCGGCAGCGACAGCGACTGGGTGGTGAAGCTGATCGACGTGTACCCGGACCAGATGGCGTCCGATCCGAAACTGGGCGGCTATGAATTGCCGGTGTCGCTGGCGATCTTCCGCGGCCGCTACCGCGAAAGCTTCGAGCATCCGGCGCCGCTGACCCCGAACCAGCCGCTGGCCTACCGCTTCGGCCTGCCGACGGCCAACCACACCTTCGAACGCGGCCACCGGATCATGGTGCAGGTGCAGTCGAGCCTGTTCCCGCTGTACGACCGCAATCCGCAGACCTACGTGCCGAACATCTACTTCGCCAAGCCGGGCGATTACCAGAAGGCGACGCAGCGGATCTGGCACACGCCGCAGCAGGCGAGCTACATCAGTTTGCCGGTGGAGTGAGCGAAGCCGGCGCCGGCGCATTGTGCGCCGGCGTGTGGCGTTCGGCGTGCCGCGAACGCGTGGTCAGCTGCGCGATTCGACCAGCGCGAGGGTGCAGGTTTCGCCGGGAGCGGATTGCGCGTAGTCGAAGCGCGAAAGCTTCTTGCCCGAGGTCTGTGCGGCGAGCAGGCTCGCATAGGCGGCCTTGCCGAAATCGTCGCCGATGCTGAAATAGACGACGTCGAACTTGCAGTTGGTGGAAAACGGATCCTTGATGCTGAAGTAGGCGGTGCCGCCCTGCACGCCGAGGCGGTCCACCGACTTGTCGGTTTCGGTCACCGCGGCTGCGGGCGCGCAGTAGAGCGCGATCAGTGAGAGACAGAGCGTCGCTTGCAGTTTCATGGTGTCGTGTCCGTTTGTCTGAGTCGTGAGCGTCGAAACGGACATGCCCGCCGCCTCGCCTTCGGCGCGTGTCGTCGCCGAAGACGCGGGTCGTGATGCATGCGCCGGTTCCCCGTCGCCATTGTGGCCAGGCGCCGGGCCCGGGCGTCAAGGCCAGGTTGCTTCGAGAAGACGGAGGCGGGCGGTTGCCGCGCTGTGTGGCCGCACCGGATTGCAGACACAAAAAAACCCGGAAAACTGTGGTTTTCCAGGCTTCTTGTGACCTTGAAACTGGTCGGGGAGACAGGATTCGAACCTGCGACCTCTACGTCCCGAACGTAGCGCTCTACCAGACTGAGCTACACCCCGAAGGAGCCGCACATGATACGGAGGTCTTCCGCATTCGGCAAGCGCCTTTGCAAAAAAATTTCAGTCCCCCGCGGCGGCCGCGTCCGCGGCATCCGCCGCGTTGCGCTCGCGCGCCTCGAACCACATGCCGTTGAGGATGGCGGCGGTGGAGGCCAGGCCCACACCGAGAATCCAGGCGAAGTACCACATGATCGTTTCTCCTTGCGGGCGCGTCAGTACGCGTTGGGGTTGTCGTCCAGGGAGGCGGCGGTGACCTTGCCCTTCAGCACGCGGTACACCCAGGTGGTGTAGCCGAGGATGATGGGCAGGAACACCACGGTGGCCAGCAGCATGATCCACAGGGTCAGGTGGCTGCTGGAGGCGTCCCACACGGTCAGGCTGGAGCCCGGCTGGCTGGAGGACGGCAGCAGGAACGGGAAGATCGCAAAGCCCACGGTCAGGATGATGCCGGCGATGGCTGCGCCGGAGGCGATGAACGCCAGGCCGCCGCGGCGCTTGCGCAACAGCGCCGCGCTGAGCAGCAGGCCGAGCAGGCCGGCGGCCGGGGCCAGGGCCGTCAGCGGCATGGTCTTGTAGTTGTGCATCCAGCCGCCCACCTCGCCGAGCACGGCGGTCTTCAGCAGCGGGTTGGTGGCGCCGTCGGTGACCACCTGCGAGGTGACCGCATAGCCGGGCAGGCCGGTGGCCACCCATACCCCGGCGCCGGCGAACAGCGCGCAGGCCGCCAGGGCGGCGATGCTGCCGTAGCGCGCCGCGCGCTCGGCCACCGGGCCGTCGGTCTTCAGCACCAGCATCGCCGCGCCGTGCGCCACCAGCATGCTCACGCTGAGCAGGCCGGCGAGCAGGGCGAACGGCATCAGCAGGCCGAAGAAGCTGCCGGTGTAGAACACCCGCAGGGTGTCGTCGAAGTGGAACGGAACGCCCAGCAGCACGTTGCCCACCGCCACGCCCATGATCAGCGCCGGGATCAAGCCGCCGACGAACAGCGCCCAGTCCCAGCCGTTGCGCCAGCGCTGGCCGGGCAGCTTGCCGCGGAACTTGAACCCGACCGGGCGCAGGATCAGCGCGAACAGGATCACGAACATCGCCAGGTAGAAGCCGGAGAAGCTCACCGCGTACAGCGGCGGGAAGGCGGCGAAGATCGCGCCGCCGCCCAGGATCAACCAGACCTGGTTGCCCTCCCAGACCGGGCCGATGGTGTTCACTACCAGCCGGCGTTCGGCGTCGTTCTTGGCCACGAACGGCAGCAGCGCGCCGACGCCCAGGTCGAATCCGTCCATCACCGCGAAGCCGATCAGCAGGATGCCCAGCAGCAGCCACCAGATCACGCGCAGCGTGGTGTAGTCCAATGCAATGAAGTCCATGGTGTGTCTCCTGCCGGAATCAGAGGTGGCCGGCGGCCGCAGGTGCGGCGATCGGGGTGACGGGACGCGGGGCGGGTTGCAGCAGGGCGGGCAGATCGTCCGGCCCCTTGCGGATCGCCTTGAGCATCAGCTTGATCTCGATGATCAGCAGCGTGGTGTAGATCGCCACGAAGCCGGCGAGGGTGATCAGGATGTCGTGCAGGGCCAGGCCGGAGGCGGCATAGAAGGTCGGCAGCACGCCTTCCACCGCCCACGGCTGGCGGCCGTACTCGGCCACGAACCAGCCGCACTCGATCGCGATCCACGGCGCCGGCAGGGTCCACAGCGCCAGCTTCAGGAACCAGCGCTTGTCCTCGAAGTTGTGCTTGCAGGAGAACCACAGCGCCGCGGCGAAGAACGCGATCAGGTAGAAGCCCAGGCCGGCCATCACCCGGAACGTCCAGAACAGCGGCAGTACGCGCGGCACCGTGTCCAGCGCGGCCTTGGCGATCTCCTCCGGCGTGGCGTTGAGGATGTCCTCGCGGTAGCGCTTGAGCAGCAGGCCGTGGCCCAGGTCCTGCCAGTGGCGGTCGAACACCGCGCGCGCCTCGGCGTCGTTGCGGTTGGCCTTGAGCCGCTGCAGCGCGCCGTAGGCGATCTGTCCGCCTCGCACGCGGTGCTCGGCGCGCTTGACCAGTTCCAGGATGCCCGGCACCGGCGTGTTCAACGAGCGCGTGGCGATCAGGCCCATCAGGTACGGCACCTTGATCGCGTAGTCGTTCTTGCCGGTGGCCTGGTTGGGAATGCCGAAGGCGGTGAAGTCGGCCGGCGCCTGCTCCGTTTCCCACATCGCCTCGATCGCGGCCAGCTTCATCTTCTGGTGTTCGTTGGCGGCGTAGCCGCTCTCGTCGCCCAGTACCACCACCGACAGCGAGGACGCCAGCCCGAACGCGGCGGCCACCGCGAACGAGCGCCGGGCGATGTCGCGGTGCTTGCCGCGCAGCAGGTACAGCGCGCTGATCGACATCACGAACACCGCGCCGGTCACGTAGCCGGCGCTGACCGTATGCACGAACTTGGCCTGCGCCACCGGGTTGAACACCACCGCCATGAAGTCCACCACTTCCATGCGCATGGTGTCCGGATTGAACACCGCGCCGGTCGGGTTCTGCATCCAGCCGTTGGCGATCAGGATCCACACCGCCGACAGGTTGGTGCCCAGCGCCATCAGCCAGGTCACCATCAGGTGCTTGACCGGGGTGAGCTTGCTCCAGCCGAAGAAGAACAGGCCGATGAAGGTCGCCTCCAGGAAGAACGCCATCAGCCCTTCGATCGCCAGCGGCGCGCCGAAGATGTCGCCGACGTAGTGGCTGTAGTAGGACCAGTTCATGCCGAACTGGAACTCCATGACGATGCCGGTGGCCACGCCCATCGCGAAGTTGATGCCGAACAGTACGCCCCAGAACAGGGTCATGCGCCGCCACACGTCCTTGCGGGTCATGACGTACACGCTCTCCATGATCGCGATCATGAAGGACAGGCCCAGGGTGAGCGGGACGAACAGGAAGTGGTACATCGCGGTCATGGCGAACTGCAGCCGCGACAGCTCTACGACAGTGGTGTCGATCATGGCTGTGCTACCTCGTGGAAGATGTGCATCTGGGTGGCCGAGTGGCGGGAGATTGGAGGCGATCTTCCGCCGCTGCGGCGCGTTCGACCTTGATTCAGATCAATGTGCGGAACCGGGGTGCCCGGCATCGTGGCGACCACGGCGGTTCCGGCCCGGAAGCGCCTTCCCGCTAAACTGGCGACTTCGTTCGCCGCGCCGAGCCCGTTTTGACCGATTCCGCCGAGCCGTCCACTGCACTGCCCGCCGATACGCCGCAGCAGCGGCAGCAGCGCATGCGCTGGCTGGAGGCCCTGGCCGTGGCCGCGCGCGGCCGCCAGCGCCTGGCTGCGGCGGCGATCAGCGCGTCCGGCGCGCTGCTGATCGTGCAGGCCGGCGCCATCGCCTGGCTGGTGCAGGCGCTGCTGGTCGAGCGCCACGACCTGGCGCAGGCACTGCCGGCCTTCGGCCTGCTGGCGCTGGTGTTGGTCCTGCGCGCCGGACTCGGCGCCGCCGCGCAGCGGGCTGCCGGCGATGTCGCCGATGCGGCCAAACTCGAATTGCGTCGGCGCGTGTACCGGCAACTGCTGCAGCGCGGGCCGCTGTGGCTGCGTGGGCAGCGCAACGGCGAACTCGGCGAACTGCTGCTGGCGCATGGCGATGCGCTGGACGGTTACTACGCCGGCTACCGGCCCGCGCGCTGGGAAGTGAGCGTGGTGCCGCTGTTGATCGTGCTGGCGGTGGCGTGGAGCGACTGGGTGGTCGGTCTGATCCTGTTGTTCACCGCGCCGCTGGTGCCGATCTTCATGATGCTGGTGGGCTGGGGCGCCGAGGCCGCCGGTCGCCGTCAGTTGCGCGAGCTGGCGCGGATGGGCGGGCACTTCGCCGACCGCCTCAAGGGCCTGGGCCTGTTGCGCCTGTACGGGCGCGGCGACGACGAACTGCGCGGGATCGCCGCTGCTGCCGAGGGCGTGCGCGAGCGCACGCTGAAAGTGCTGCGCATCGCGTTCTTGTCGTCCACCGTGCTTGAGTTCTTCGCCTCGGTCAGCGTGGCGATCGTCGCGCTTTACCTGGGCCTGAGCTACCTCGGCATGATCGCCCTGCACGGCAGCGTGCCGACCCTGGGCACCGGCGTGTTCTGCCTGCTGCTGGCGCCGGAGTTCTATGCGCCGCTGCGGCGCCTGGCCGCGCATTACCACGACCGCGCCAATGCGCTGGCCGCGGCGGCCGAGGTGGAGCGCCTGCTGGAAAGCCTGCCGCAGGCCACGGATGCGCCGGCTGCGCACGCCGAGGGGGCCGCCGTGCCGAACGACGCCGCTGCCGAGGCAATGCCCGTCGCCGCGCCTTCCACAAGCGCGTCGCGCGAGGTACCGCTGCTGCAGGCGCGCGCGCTGCATCTGCGGCCGCTGGGTGCGCGCTGCGATGCGGTGCAGGGCCTGGATGTCGATCTGCATGCCGGACAGCGCCTGGCCCTGGTCGGCCCCAGCGGCAGCGGCAAGAGCACGCTGCTGGAAGCGCTGGCCGGGTGGCTGCCGCCGCGTGCCGGTACCTTGCAGGTGCGCAAGGGACTGCGCATCGGCTACGCCGGGCAGCGGCCGTATCTGTTCCACGGCAGCATCGCCGACAACCTGCGCCTGGCCGATCCGCAGGCCAGCGCTGCGCAACTGCATGCCGCCGCCGAGGCGGCGCAGGTGCTGCGCTTCGCCGCGCGTCTGCCGCAGGGGCTGGACACGCCGATCGGCGAGCGTGGCTTCGGCCTTTCGGGCGGCGAGGCGCGACGCATCGGCCTGGCGCGACTGTTGCTGCGCGATCCGGAACTGCTGTTGCTGGACGAACCGACCGCGTTCCTGGACGCGGACACCGAGGCGGACCTGCTGCACACGCTGGCGGAGTTCGCCCGCGGCCGCAGCGTGATCGTCGCCACCCACAGCGAGGCGGCGCTGCGCTGGGCCGATACCGTGCTGCGGTTGCCGGCCCGCAACGCCTCCGCCGCGACCCAGGGAGCGCAACCATGAGCGGCACCCGCGACAGCTTGCGCGGCGTGTTCGGCCGCCATCTCGGCCGGCTGCTGCTGACCGTGCTGCTGGTGCTGTGCACGATGCTGGCCGGGGTCGGGCTGCTCGGCCTGTCCGGCGGCTTCCTCACCGCCGCGGCGCTGGCCGGCGCGGTCGGCATGGGCAGCGGCTTCAACTTCTTCTCGCCGTCGGCCGGCATTCGCGCACTGACCTTCGCGCGCATCGCCTCGCGCTACGGCGAAAAGCTGGTCGGACACGACGCGACCCTGCGCATCGCCCGCGACCTGCGGGTGTGGTTCTTCCGCCGCGCGCTGCCGCTGGCACCGGCACGGCTCGGCGCCAGCCGCACCGGCGAACTGCTGGCACGGCTGATGTCGGACATCGGCGAGGTCGACGGCCTGGTAGTGCGCGCGCTGGCGCCGCTGGCGGGACTGCTCGGCGTCGGCACGATCGGCATTGCCGCGGCAGCGGCGATCCACGGGCCGGCGGCGCTGGTGCTGACCGCGCTGGCGTTGGCGATCGGACTGGGTGTGCCGTGGGTGGTGGCGCGCGGCGGCGAGGCTCGCGAACGTGCGCGCGCGCAGCAGCGCGAAGCCCTGCGCACCCTGGCCTACGAAGGCCTGGAAGGTGCCGCCGACCTGGCCGCGCTCGAGGCGCAGGCCGCCTGGATCGCACGCGTGGACGCCAGCGCGCAGGCGGTGCGCGCCGAGGACCGGCGTCAGCGGCAGCGGCTGATCGGCGGCAACGCCTTGCATGCGCTGTGCGCGGCATTTGGTCTGCTGGCGATGCTGTGGGTGGCGTTGGGTGCGGCGCGTGCCGACGCGATCAGCGCCGAACAGGCCGCGGGTCTGGTGTTCCTGACCGTGGCCCTGCTCGAGGTCTGGGCCGGGGCCGGCCTGGCCTGGCAGGCGCTGCAGTCCGGCCGCGTCGCCGCGCGGCGCCTGCAGGCGATCGCCGGGCAGGCACCGCCGGTGCTCGACCCGGCGCAACCGCAACCGCTGCCGGCGACTGGCGAGGTGCAGTTCGACGACGTGGTGTTCGCCTGGCCGGGCGAGGCGCGGCGCGTACTCGACGGTGTGTCCCTGCGCATCGCGCCGGGCGAGCGCATCGCCCTCTCCGGCGACAGCGGCAGCGGCAAGACCACCCTGTCGGCGCTGCTGCTGCGGCTGTGGGATCCGCAACAGGGCAGCGTCCGCTACGCCGGCACGGATTTGCGCGAGGTGGCCGAGGCACAGTGGCATCGCCGCGTCGCCTGGCTGCCGCAGGGCGCGCCGGTGTTCGCCGGCAGCGTGCGCGACAATCTGCGCCTGGGCGATCCCGCAGCCGACGATGCGCGGCTGCAGCGGGTGCTGACCGACGTGCGGCTCGACGCCTGGCTGCACGAAGTCGGTGGCCTCGACGCCTGGCTCGGCGAAAACGGCGCCACCATGTCCGCCGGCCAGGCGCGGCGCCTGGCCCTGGCCCGCGCCCTGTTGCGCGAGGCACCGCTGCTGGTGCTGGACGAACCCACCGAAGGCCTGGACGTGGACACCGCGCAGGCGCTGCTGCGCGACCTGGCGCAGGCGCTGGGCCAGCGCAGCCTGCTGCTGATCAGTCACGATGTGCTGCCCGAGGGCGTGGTGCATGTGCGTTATCGGTTGCAGGACGGGCAGCTCGTGCGCAGCGTCGAAGCGTCAGGCGATGAGACGGTGTGAGACACGCGCAGCGTGACTGGTCACGCGTGGCGCACGTGTGCCACGAATGGCGGCGACCTCCAAGCACGCACGTCGCAGAACGATGGCAACTGGGACGAGATTCTCTGATGGTATACAACGCGCCGTCAGTGTCGGCCTGTGAGACGTCACCGCTCTAGAATTTCGCGACGGTCGGTGATGCGGAACGAACACCACGAAGCGGTAGTCAGTTTCTTCCGGATGACCGGGCGACAGGGGGTTGCCCATCAGAGAAAAGGAGTTTCACTTATGTTTGGAACAATGTTCGCGAAGAAACGGCTGTCGGCCCTGGTGCGCTTGGGGGTGATGGCAGGGCTGGCGCTGAGCGGCGCGGTGCACGCACAGGCGCTGACCAACGATCCGCTTTCGGCGCAGCAGTGGACGCTCAATGCGATCCGTGCGCCGCAGGCCTGGGCGCTGGCCCCGTCGGGTGGGGAAAAGATCCGTGTGGCGGTGGTTGACACTGGATACTCCGAGCATCCGGATATCAACTGGGCGAAAGATGGCGCTGGTCTCGCGACTTACTGGGATGCGACCGAGGCGCTAGATGGCAATGGTGAAGACTCTAGATACATCGGCTCCGGTGCGCATGGAACTCATGTCATGGGTATCGTGGCGGCCCGAACCCGGAATGGTGAGGGTGTCGCCGGAGTATGCCCGCAGTGTGAAGTCCTTTCGATCAAGACATCGCTAACCGATGCGAGTATCGCCGACGGCATCCAGGTGGCGGTGCAGTCTGGTGCGCGCGTGATCAATCTCAGTTTTGCCCAGGCAAATGTCTCGTGCAGCAGTAGTGGCAATTACAAGCTTACCCGCGCCGCGATTGCCGGCGCGGTGGCTGCCGGCGTACCTGTGGTCGCGGCGGCGGGTAACCACAATACGCCCGATATCAAATACGACAATGAGGGAGTACCAGAGTCTCGGGTGGATGTGGCAAATGTCAGTCCAGCGTCCTGTCCCGGGGTGATCTCCGTAGGTGCCTCCCTCGGCACGCCGCAAGAGCCTAACGTGGAAGCTCCGTACAGCAATGGTGGTGCATCGCTGACGTTGACGGCGCCGGGTGGAGGAGCGACCCGAGAAGATGGTGTGTTCGGTGCGGGAGAGGGCGCCTGTCCCATTTTGAACAATGTAGGAAACAAGGGCGTAAGCACCAGCAGAGTGGGTGTGATGTCGGCTTGGGCCGAGGGCACTGGTACCCAATGGGTGCATTGCTATCGCTTTCTGAGTGGCACTTCGATGGCAACACCTCATGTCAGTGGCGTCATCGGACTGATGCTCTCAGCCAACCCGTCGTTGAGTCCCGCCCAGATCACAAGCATTCTGCAGGCTTCGGCAGGTCCGATGGTGTGTCCCTCCGGTGGCTGTGGCGCAGGTCTGCTGAACGCCGAAGCCGCCGTCAGTGCCGCACGCAGTGTCGCCGGTCAGCAGATGTCCGCTGGCGCGTGCCGCTACAACGTACCTGGCAAGTCGGGACAGGCGAAGTGCACTCTGGATAGCATGGATGTAGCGCCGGATGGCACCGAGACTGTGACCGCTTACGGCCACGTGTGGAAGTTTGATGCTCAGGGCTTGCCGGTCACGCTTCCTGTGCCGCTCAGTAGCTCTTCGGTTTACGCGGGAAGCAACGGACCGTGCACGACCCAGTTCGTCACGCGTAAAAGACCCTGCAAGTTTGACACCCGCGCCGAAGTGAACTATCCGGGCGTGGGCTATCTCGAATCCATCACCGCCTATGGCCGTTATTGGAACTTCGACGCGAACGGCCAGCCGTTCGGCCCGCAGGGTGGAGAACTGAAAGACGTCCCGCGCTATGCGGCTGGCCCTTGCCAGGGAAAGAATCCCTGCGTGTTCGACACCCGCTCGCTGGTCGTGTTCCCGGAATGGGGTGGGTTGGTCGAGTCGGTCAACGCCTACGGGCAGTACTGGATGTGGGACGCGAACGGCAATCTCCTCGCCTCTGGTCCGTTGCAGGGCGTTGCGCGCTACCAGCAGATCTGCAACTACGGTCCGGCAGGCACGCCGTGCAAGTTCGACACGCGCGAACTCAAGAGCAATCGGCATGAGGTGATCACCGCCTATGGCCGCTACTTCGAGTTCAATGGCGAGACGCTGATTCAGAACACGGCGCTGACAGACATGGCGCGGTTCAACTGATTTCGTCGCTGCCGGCGTTCTGCTGAAACGATCGAGCGGGATCACGGCAAAGGATCTGCCGTGCTCCCGCGCTTGGCTGGTGGTGGCATGGCGCCTGTTGGCGTCATGCAGGTGGTCCGTGTGTCCGATCGTGGCAACGCCTATTCGCGAGCGATCTACGAAGTGGGACGTGTTTTGGAAGGAACTCAATTTACCCAACGCGGGACGCGTGTCGGGATGAACCCACGCGAAAGATGCCGTTGGTGGCGTCGCCAGGCACCGCGTGTTGGGGTGATGCGGCTCGCACCCTGCACCACTCACAGCGCATCCAGAAACGCCCGCACCGCCGGTCCGAACCGCGCGAAATCGACCAGGAACGCATCGTGGCCCTGCGGCGAATCCAGCCCCAGGAACTGCGCCTGTGCGCCGCCGGCGCGCAGGCCGTCGGCGATCTGTTGCTGCTGCTGCACCGGGAACAGGATGTCGGTGTTGGCGCCGATCGCCAATGCGCGCTCGATGCGGATCGTGGCGATGCCGGCCAGCACGTCGCCGCCCGCAGGTTCGGCCAAGTCGAACCAGTCCATCGAGCGGCTCAGGTACAGATAGCAGTTCGGGTCGAAGCGGCGCACGAAGCGGCGGGCATGGCCTTCCAGGTAGCTCTCGACCTGGAATTCCAGGCCGAACGGATCGTCGTCGGTCTGGTCCGAGTCCAGGCGCACGCGGCCGAAGCGGCCATCCCATTCCAGCGCCGAGCGATAGGTGATCACGCCCAGCTTGCGTGCCATGCGCATGCCCGATTCGGGATAGGTGGCCTCGTCGTAGTCGCCGCCGTTCCAGTTCGGGTCCAGCCGGATCGCCTCGCGCTGCAGCGAGCGGATCGCGATCGAGAACGGCAGTGCCTGCGCGCTGCCGGAAATGTTGATGTGGCTGCGCGCCAGGCTGGGATGCCGGTGCAGCAGCGCCAGCGCAGTCATGCCGCCCATCGAGTTGCCGATCACGCAGGCCAACTGCGCGATGTCCAGTGCCCGCACCACTTGCGCGGCGGCGTCGGCACCGTCCTCGATCGACAGCTCCGGGAAGCGCAGGCGATACGGCTGGCCGTCGTCCGGATGCGGCGAGGCTGGACCGGTCGAGCCCTTGCAACTGCCCAGCGAGTTCACGCAGATCACGAACCAGCGCTGGGTGTCGATCGGCTTGCCCGGGCCGAGCATGCCGTCCCACCAGCCTGGCGTGGGATCGTCGGCATTGGCTGCGGCATGCGCGTCGGGCGAGAGTCCGGTGACGATCAGGACCGCGTTGTCGCGCGCGGCCGACAGCGTGCCCCAGGTTTCGTAGGCGACCCGCGCGCCATGCAACTGGCCACCACGTTTCATCGGGAACGGCGAGGGCAGGGTGTGGAAGCGGCTGCCGGGCGGGATGAATTCGGTCATGGGCCGATTCTAGCTGTGATCTCTCAGTAGGTTGTTCATCCGGGGCATCTCTGGAAGATGGGGGTTACCAAGCCAACCCAGCCCCCAGGAGCCCCGAATGAACCTGCATAAACATGCC
>NZ_NSGT01000076.1:0-1052 GCF_009192905.1 Xanthomonas sp. LMG 12459 | reverse complement strand
GTCGGAGATTTGTATCAGAGACAGGTGTGATCTCTCAGTAGGTTGTTCATCCGGGGCATCTCTGGAAGATGGGGGTTACCAAGCCAACCCAGCCCCAGGAGCCCCGGATGAACCTGCATAAACATGCCCGTTTGAGCCCTCGCGGTCGAGCCCTGCTGGTGGATCGCATCCTTGTTCATGGGCTGCGCGTGGAGGAGGCGGCGCATGCCGCCGGGGTCAGCGTGCGCACTGCCTACAAGTGGCTCAGGCGGTTCAAGGAAGAAGGCACGGCGGGGCTGATGGATCGCTCCTCGCGGCCACGTCATTGCCCGCACGCTATTGCGCAGTCCATCGTGGATCAGGTCCTTGAGCAGCGCCGCTGCCGGCAAACCTACCGCCAGATTGCCGGGCAGCTTCCTGTGGCACCAAGCACCATCGCCCGGTTGCTGCGCCGCGCCGGCCTGCACCGGCTGGCCGAGCTGGAACCGGCGCTGCCGGACAATCGCTATGAATACGCCCAACCCGGCCAACTGCTGCATCTGGACATCAAGAAGCTGGCCCGTTTCCGCCAGCCCGGCCACCGCGTGACCGATGATCGGACGGTCACCTCCCGTGGCATTGGCTGGGAGTACGTCCACCTGGCCATCGACGATCACTCCCGCGTGGCCTTCGGCACCATCGAGCCCGATGAGCGCGGTCTCAGTGCCTGCAGGGCCCTGATGCAGGCGGTTCGCTACTACCGCAGCCTGGGCGTGCGCTTGGAGCGCGTGTTGACCGACAACGGCGCCTGCTACACATCACGCCGCTTCCGACGCCTTGTCCGACGGCTCGGCCTGCGCCATCTGCGAACCCGCCCCTACACGCCACGCACCAATGGCAAGGCCGAGCGACTGGTGCAGACCAGCCTGCGCGAATGGGCTTATGCGCGCTCCTATATCGACTCCACGCAACGCGCCAACGCCTTCTCGGGCTGGCTGCATCATTACAACTGGCATCGACCACACGCCAGCCTCGGCTACAAACCTCCCATCTCCCGAATTCCACTGAACAACGTGGTGGGTTTACACAGCTAG